>NZ_JAOTGB010000014.1:0-70403 GCF_044427425.1 Streptococcus sp. 2018WUSS126
ACTAGAATGGCCACTTCTGAACTTACCTTACTCACGTCAATCCCAAATACTACTCGCATGATATTACCTCTTTGTCTTGAATGATTCCTTGTTTTAGTGATGTCATTTTCAATACTCGACGTCTGGCATCCCACATACTTTGATAACATTCTTTCTAAAACAGGTGCCTTGCCAGTTTTTGATGCGACGTCTAGCGTCAAAAGAGTTCTCGACTTAACAAGACACCTCTACTTTATCATCTTGAGAATGAAAAAAGTAGTGAGTACTCTCTCCCGTCGGAGATTTCTTCACTACTAATCTTAGTATGTTTTAGACCAGTCGAGTTCTTTCCCGCTCCCATTTTTTAAATGTCTCATCGTATTGTCTGTCTAATTCTTCCATGGTTTCATAAACAGGCTTTGGAATTATGATAACTTGCGGATCCAAATCGACCATACCATAGCTCGGGTCGATGCATTCTTCCCAGTATTCTAAATGTTTTTTATCAATATAGGATTCTGAATCTTCGACTTCAATCCCTCCTTCGACTTGGACAGAGTACCAGTAGAGGTATTCGCGGCCGTCCAGTACTTCACGGAAGATAGTTTCGACATACATTTTCTCTCCTTCAAGAGTCAGAAGGGTGTCTATCATGTGCTCGTTGAGAAAGGCCATCCATTCATCTACTTTGGCAGTCTTGCCTTCCTTAACGCGGAAGCGGGATAGTTCGACGTTTAGTTTCATTCCATTTACTCCTTTAAAAACCCCGGTCATTGTGTGACAGGGGTTGTATTCTTTTTATTTTTTACCGCTTCGTTCGGGTCTCCAGAAGTCGGTAACGGCTCCTTTAGAGGCAGATGATACGGTGTGGGCATATTTTCCAAGAACACCACGAGAGTAGAGTGGTGGGATAACAGTTGTTTTCTTGCGTTCTTCGATTTCTTGGTCAGAAACATGCATGGTGATTTCTTTGGTATCTTGGTCAACCGTCACCAAATCACCTGTACGGAGGTAGGCAATTGGACCGCCATCCTGAGCTTCAGGTGCGATGTGTCCAACAACCAGTCCATAGGTACCGCCAGAGAAACGACCGTCTGTTAGAAGGGCTACTTTGTCACCTTGGCCTTTTCCGACAATCATGGAAGAAAGGGATAGCATTTCAGGCATACCAGGACCGCCTTTTGGTCCAACATAGCGGACAACGACTACATCGCCATCTACAATTTCGTCAGTCAAGACTGCTTCGATCGCTTCTTCTTCAGAATCAAAGACCTTGGCTGGACCTGTATGGTTGCGGACTTTCACACCAGAAACCTTGGCAACGGCACCTTCAGGAGCAAGGTTACCTTTGAGGATGATGAGTGGACCATCTGCACGTTTTGGATTTTCAAGAGGCATGATGACATCTTGACCTGGAGTCAAGTCTGCAAAATTCTCTAGGTTTTCAGCAACGGTCTTACCTGTACATGTGATGCGGTCGCCATGAAGGAAGCCGTTTTTGAGCAAGTATTTCATAACCGCAGGGACACCGCCGACATTATAGAGGTCTTGGAAAACATATTTACCAGATGGTTTGAGGTCAGCTAGGTGAGGCACACGCTCTTGGAAATCGTTGAAATCTTCCAGTGTTAATTCAACATTAGCAGCATGGGCGATGGCTAGAAGATGGAGCGTAGCGTTGGTTGAGCCCCCCAGAGCCATTGTGACTGTAATAGCATCTTCAAAGGCTTCACGCGTCATAATGTCAGATGGTTTGATGCCAAGTTCTAGCATGCGTACAACAGCACGACCAGCTTCTTCAATATCAGCCTTCTTCTCAGGAGATTCAGCAGGGTGAGAAGAAGAGCCAGGAATGGACATGCCCATTACCTCAATGGCAGTAGCCATGGTATTGGCAGTGTACATACCACCACAACCACCAGGTCCAGGACAGGCATTACACTCAATCTGACGAACTTCTTCAGCAGTTAAGTCGCTATTATTCCATTTTCCGATTCCTTCGAAGACAGAAACCAAGTCAATATCTTTACCGTTGATGTTACCTGGTGCGATGGTTCCACCGTAGGCAAATACGGCAGGAATGTCCATATTGGCGATAGCAATCATAGAACCAGGCATATTTTTATCACAGCCGCCGATTGCGACAAAGGCATCCACGTTGTGCCCTCCCATAGCTGCCTCAATAGAGTCGGCTATGATGTCACGGGAAGTCAAGGAGAAGCGCATACCAGGAGTTCCCATAGCGATTCCGTCTGCAACGGTGATGGTACCGTATTGAACAGGCCAGGCACCTGCATCCTTGACCCCCTCTTTGGCTAATTTTCCAAAGTCATGAAGGTGGATGTTACAAGGTGTATTTTCAGCCCATGTCGAAATAACCCCAACAATAGGCTTTTCAAAGCTATCGTCGGTCATTCCTGTTGCGCGAAGCATGGCACGGTTGGGTGACTTGACCATCGAATCATAGACAGAACTGCGATGTCGAAAGTTTTTAAGTTTGTTTGTATCGGTCATAATTTTCTTCTCCCTATCTTATTTTACCCATTATATCATAGATATGAAAGAAACGATAAAAGATTTGATAAATAATTGGAAATTTCCGAATTTTTCAACAATTCATTCTACAGTAAAAGGCACCTAAGAATTTTAAGTGCCCTTATCATTTATTTGTAGATTAAGTGGTTGTTTTTCGGCGATTGTTTGCGGATGGATTGATGAAAAGACCGACTAACGATAGAACTAGGAAGGCTGCGCCGATGTACCAATAAGGTTGATCTAAGGTAGTTGAACGTCCAGATAGGTTGATAATGCCTCGGAGAAGACAACCAGCTGTAATAGTTGCAACGCCAGAATTCCACAAATTATAGGCGAGACGTGAAAGAGTAGGTATAAGTTGCAGCAGACCGAGTAGCACAGCTCCGCCTATTAATGGTACACAGAACATATAATGCATAAAGACAGAGACTTCGCCATAGCTGAGACTTTCATAGATTCGACTGAAAGTAAACAGGAAAGCTGTTATTGCTAAGTAGGAGATAAATGTTCTTGAAACTCTCGTAGTTGAATTAGTAACCGATGTAGACAATGTCACTCACCGCCCTTTCTGAGATAGTATTTCCATTTGTTGTTGGGTTGTTAATAACTTGACCGTTGAAGTAAAGAGTAGATGAACCACCGCCATCAAGGTTGTAGGCAGTTTGAGCACCATATTGTTTCATAACTTCTGCCAATTGATAGAGAGAGTCCTTCGCTTTCAGACATACGTCCATCTGCTACGACGATGATATAATGATTTTCATCGATAATCCCGATAGCAGAACGAGGGTTGGATGACATTGCACGTCCGACTTCTGTTGAAGTATCGACGACAATTTCGCCGTTTTCGACCAATGATGGACCAAATGCTAAGAGGTTGACAACGCCTTTGTCAATCAATTCTTGGGCGGTAATCTCATTTTCATAAATGACCTCAAATGAGCCGTCTGCGTAGATGGCCAAGTCGCCATAAGATGCATTGTCCCGAACGGTGTCTCGATACAGAACCCCATTCTTAATAACATGACCAGTTGAGTTGGCTCCGTAGTAGTCACCATTAACCGCTAGAATGGCATTGTTTGCTGCCGCTGTTTCTGAGGTTTTAGCTGTTACGTTTGTACCGTAAGTGTTTTGTGCAAGTGCTGTTTTTAAATACTCGGGTGAGCTGACTTGAATATCTGCGACGTAAACAGTTGTGTTATTGGTGGTAATCGTCTCTAAATTTATCTGAATATTATCATCAGAGTAACTAGTATCAGTAGTAGATACATTGGTTGCTGTTGTGGCAGTGGTGGAAGACGAAGCTGTGGTCGTATTCTGCTCGCTCGTAGAAGTAGCATTGCTTGCTGAGACGGTTGTTATCGCTTCAGAAATGACGAAGGTTTTTAACATGGAGTAAGTAAAGCCTCCTGTCAAAAGCATTCCGAAGATGGATGCGTAGGCAAAGGGTTTTTTAAGCAATTTCATGGGAAAATGATTTCCTTTCTTTAAAAATAATATTCTTTTGAACAAACCAAGAGGCTAGGAAAAGGAAGATACCAACTGCAAGTTTGACAATGTAGAGGTTGAGTCCTAGAATTTGGTGGAAGAGATAGAGGAGGGCTGTATCGCAAAGGAAGAGGACAAGGGCTAGTGTAAAGTAGCCTGCGCCTGTTCGTGCGATGCTCTCTTCATTGTTAAAGACTAATTTTTTATTAAGTGCAAAATTACAGGTAGCGCTACAAATGCGAGCAATCGTGTTTGCGACCAATAAGCGTACAGCAGTTGGTAAGCTAGTGAGTAGCAATAAGGCAAGTGCATACACTCCGTAGTCAACTAGAAATCCACCAAAAGATGCCAGGGCAAATTTGAAGAGATTCTTGTAAATGAGCAGTCCATCTTTTATGGGACGAAAATGCGAACTGGCATTATCATCGATATAAATGGTTTGGATTGGAACTTCCGTAATTTTATAGCGTTGACTTGCCTGAGTTAACATGTTCATCTCGTACTCATAGCGGTCGCCTTCAATATCTAACATGAATGGAATTAAGTCAGTATGGAATCCACGCAAGCCTGTTTGCGTATCGGACACATTGACACCAGTTTGCAATCTAAACAACACTCTGGTTAGTTTGTTACCAAATCGGCTACGGAGCGGGATGTCCTTAGTAAATTGACGGACGCCAAGGATGAGGCGGCTTGGTAGATTCATGGCGGCGCGTGCGACACGGTCAATATCATTCACAGCGTGTTGACCATCTGCGTCAGCAGTTACGATAACACCTGGTTTTCTCAAATCTTAGATGAAACTAAAGGCTGTTCGCAAGGCTTGGCCTTTTCCTTTGTTGACATCATGGTGTAGAACAATTGCATAGGTTTTGGCGATTTCAAGAATATTTTTGGATGCGCCAGTACTACCATCATCCACAACGATGACCTGACAATTTAGCCTGTTTTTCATTATTTCTAATAGTTGGATTAATTTTTCATCTGGCTGGTAAGCCGGTATCACTACATAATACATATCCTAAACCTCATTTAATTTTCTTAGTGGAACTACTATACTGATGTTTTCTGAAAGCAAGCTGAAACCAAGCCGGTCAAGGGATTTGCTTAAGTTTTGCTTAAGAAAATGTTAGGAAATAGTCAAGAAAACGAACAAATGTAGGAATTTTCAGAAAATTCCTTGACATTCTACTTCCTTGTGATATTATAGTAGATAACAAATTTGCAGAGAGGAGGAATATTCGTGCAAGAAATTCAACTAGACCAACCGCGTTCGGGGTCCTATCTCATTTTGGACACCCTGCATCAGCTGGGAGTAGACCTTGTTTTTGGTTATCCTGGTGGGGCAGTTTTGCCTCTATATGATGCTATCTATCAATATGAGGGAATCCAGCATATTTTGGCTCGTCATGAACAAGGAGCGGTCCACGAGGCCGAAGGATACGCTAAATCATCAGGAAAGGTGGGCGTAGCCATTGTAACCTCAGGGCCAGGAGCTACCAATGCCATTACTGGAATTGCGGACGCAATGGGTGATAGTGTTCCTCTTTTAGTTTTTACTGGTCAAGTCGCAACACGTGGTATCGGTAAAGATGCTTTTCAGGAAGCAGATGTCTTGGGGATGACAATGCCGATTACCAAGTACAATTACCAAATTCGGGATACGGCAGATATTCCTAGAGTCATCACAGAAGCTCTCCATATTGCAACAACAGGGAGACCGGGTCCCGTTGTTATTGATGTTCCAAAAGACATCCAAGAAAGAGTTGTTGATTTTTATCATGACCCAACTCTACACCTACCAAGTTATCAGCCAACGATTGAACCAAATGGTTTGCAGGTTAAGAAAATTTTGAAACAGCTTAGCCAAGCTCAAAAACCAGTTATATTGGCTGGTGGTGGTGTCAATTATGCAGATGCCAATAAAGAATTAGTTGCCTTTGCAGAGCGCTACCGTATTCCAGTAGTTTCAACCCTCCTTGGATTAGGTGCAATGCCCATTGAGCATGAATTATCCTTGGCTATGGGGGGGATGCACGGTTCATACGCTGCCAATATGGCTATGGATCAGGCTGATTACATTATCAATATTGGAGCGCGATTCGATGACCGCCTAACAGGAAATCCAACAACCTATGCGCCAAATGCGACGGTAGCACATATTGATATTGATCCCGCAGAAATTGGTAAAGTTGTCAAAACGGCTATTCCAGTAGTAGGCGATGCTAAGGCAACTTTGAAAGCTCTACTTGCTTTAGAAACAGTCGAAACAGGCTATGCTGATTGGACGGCACAAGTATTGGAAAACAAACGTCGGGCGCCATTTTGGTATGATGAAGATGAAAAGGTTATTAAGCCACAGGCGGCAATTGAATTAATTGGTCAGTTGACGCAAGGGGATGCCATTGTCGTGACAGATGTTGGTCAGCATCAAATGTGGGCTGCCCAATTCTACCCCTACAAACATGCACGTCAACTTGTAACATCTGGTGGCATGGGAACCATGGGCTTTGGTATTCCTGCAGCTATCGGCGCCAAATTAGCCAATCCAGATAAAGAAGTAATCATCTTTGTTGGTGATGGTGGCTTCCAAATGACCAACCAAGAATTGGCTATTTTGAATGGCTATGGTGTACCGATTAAGGTCGTATTGATCAATAACCACTCTCTTGGAATGGTTCGTCAATGGCAGGAATCCTTCTATGAAAAGCGTCGTAGCCAATCTGTATTTGACGATGAACCGAATTTCCAATTGTTGGCGGAGGCCTATAGAATTAGTCATTATAGTTTTGACAATCCAGCGACTCTAAGTGAAGACATGAAAGTTATCTTAGAAGATAAACCAATGCTCATAGAGGTTCATATTTCTAATCGTGAACATGTTCAACCGATGGTGCCAGCAGGTAAGAGCAATGCAGAAATGTTGGGGGTGAAGTTCAATGCGTAGAATGTTAACAGCTAAATTGCGAGATTCATCTGGTGTTCTGAATCGTTTTACAGGTGTCCTATCTCGTCGCCAAATCAATATTGATTCCATCTCCGTCGGCCCAACAGAAGTAGATGGCATCTCACGTGTGACGGTGATTGTAGACGTGGACAGTCACGATGAGGTCGAACAAATCATCAAGCAGCTGAACCGCTTGATTGATGTGGTTCGAGTACGTGACTTAACGGACATACCCCACTTAGAGCGTGAGGTGATTCTTGTCAAAATTTCAGCTCCGCCAACAAAACGAGCAGAAATTTTAGCGATTATCCAACCCTTTAGAGCAAATGTTGTCGATGTGGCACCTCACTCTATTACCATCCAAATGACAGGTGATGGAGATAAGATTGACGCCCTCCTGCGCGTGATTCAGCCTTACGGCATTAAGAATATCGCAAGAACGGGTGCGACTGGCTTTAGTAGAGACTAATCCTCTTCGATAATCAATCCTATACTGCGTTGACTTGGCTTGATGAACGTTAGTTCTATCTTCGCCTACTTCGCCTAGTCTAGCCTTCATTTTCTTTGAGCATCCAACCTTATAAATAAAAAAATAGAAAAGAGAATCTTATGACAGTAACAATGCAATATGAAAAAGATGTAACAGTAGCAGCACTTGACGGTAAACGTATCGCCGTTATCGGTTATGGTTCACAAGGTCATGCCCATGCCCAAAACTTGCGTGATACAGGACACGATGTTATCATCGGTGTGCGTGCAGGTAAGTCATTTGATAAGGCAAAAGAAGACGGTTTTGAAACTTTTGAAGTAGCAGAAGCGGCAAAACAAGCAGATGTCATCATGATCTTGGCTCCAGACGAAATCCAAGCAGACCTTTACAATGAAGAAATCGCTCCAAACTTGGAAGCGGGCAATGCCCTTGGTTTTGCCCATGGTTTCAACGTTCACTTTGAATTTATCAAGGTACCAGCAGATGTGGATGTCTTCATGTGTGCACCAAAAGGTCCAGGTCACTTGGTCCGCCGTACCTTTGAAGAAGGTTTTGGAGTACCAGCCCTCTATGCTGTTTACCAAGATGCAACTGGCAATGCAAAACATATTGCGATGGACTGGGCAAAAGGTGTTGGTTCAGCCCGTGTTGGTCTTTTGGAAACAACTTTCAAGGAAGAAACGGAAGAAGACTTGTTTGGTGAGCAAGCTGTTCTCTGCGGTGGTTTGACAGCCCTTATGCAGGCAGGTTTTGAAGTCTTGACAGAAGCTGGTTATGCACCAGAATTGGCTTATTTCGAAGTTCTCCACGAGATGAAACTTATCGTTGACCTTGTCTACGAAGGTGGCTTTAAGAAAATGCGCCAATCTATCTCAAACACTGCTGAATTCGGTGACTATGTATCAGGCCCACGTGTCATTACAGACCAAGTCAAAGAAAACATGAAGGCAGTCCTTGCAGATATTCAATCTGGTAAATTTGCAAATGACTTTGTAAATGACTATAAAGCAGGCCGTCCACGTATGGAAGCTTATCGTAAAGAAGCAGAGAATCTTGAAATCGAAAAAGTAGGTGCAGAACTCCGCAAAGCAATGCCATTTGTCGGACGCAATGATGACGACGCATTCAAAATCTATAATTAAACACTATCAAGGTAGATAGGGTGATAGTCAGCTTTACTTTGAGTGATGGCAATACATTTAAGGTTTGAGTTGGCAGATGAGGGGATGTCATTCCCTTTTTCCCCTATCTCCGAAAATGAATAAAAGAGCTGGTTTTCCCAGCTCTTTTGCCCATTTTGTTCATAAATAGATTTTTATAAAATTAAACATTCGTTTTCTGTTGAACAACATGCTAGTAGCTTGAATATAAGTCTAATTGCTAGGATTTTTCAGGGAATATTGGTACAATAAATATAGAAAGAAATTAATGGAACTATGATTACAGCAAAAAATGTAGAACAAGCATACTCCGTTCTTAAGCGCGTGGTAGTACGTACCCCCTTGGATTATAGTCGATACTTGTCGGAAAAATATGGTGCAACTATTTATTTAAAAAGAGAAAATGAACAGCGTGTTCGATCTTTTAAAATTCGAGGAGCCTATTATGCTATTTCACAATTGACAGATGATGAGAAGTCACGCGGAGTGGTCTGTGCTTCAGCCGGAAACCATGCTCAAGGTGTGGCCTATACCTGTCAGGAAATGCAAATTCCTGCTACGATTTTCATGCCCATTACAACTCCGCAACAAAAAATAGGGCAGGTTAAATTTTTTGGAGGAGACTACGTAGAGATTCGGCTCGTAGGTGATACCTTTGATGAGTCAGCCAAGGCGGCACAAGATTATACTCAGGAAAGTGGGAAAACCTTTATAGACCCATTCGATGATGAAAATGTGCAGGCTGGTCAGGGAACAGTAGCTTATGAAATCTTGGAAGAAGCGGAAGAGCAAACCATTAGTTTTGACCAAATTTTAGTTCCCATAGGAGGAGGTGGTCTGGTTGCAGGCGTTTCGGTCTATCTGAAAGAACATGCACCTGAAATTAAGATTGTTGGTGTTGAAGCAAGTGGGGCACGGTCAATGAAAGCGGCTTTTGATAAAGGTCGTCCGGTTAAATTAGACCAAATTGATAAATTTGCTGACGGTATTGCGGTACAGAAAGTTGGTAAGTCGACCTACGAAGTGGCTCGGAAATACGTAGATCGCCTGATTGGTGTGGATGAAGGATGGATTTCTGGGACTATTTTAGACCTCTATTCTAAGCTGGGTATTGTTGCTGAGCCAGCAGGAGCAGCAACGATTGCAGCTCTTGAGGTAGTCAAGGACCAAATCAAGGGGCAAACCATTTGTTGTATCATTTCTGGTGGTAATAACGACATCAACAGGATGCCGGAAATGGAGGAACGTGCGCTTATCTACGAGGGAATTAAACACTACTTTGTTGTTAATTTTCCACAACGTCCAGGGGCTCTTCGTGAATTTGTAAATGATATTCTAGGGCCAAATGATGATATTACTCGTTTTGAATATATCAAACGTGCCAATAAGGGAACAGGGCCGGTTCTAATCGGTATTGCCCTAGGAGATAAAACAGATTATACGCAGTTTATTTCTCGCTTGGAAGAGTTTGATCCCCAGTACATCAATCTTCATGAAAATGATTCGCTTTATAAAATGCTAGTTTAGGAGGTCATTATGGTGCTTGGTCCAATTGTTTTTATTGGTAGTTTCTTGTTCTTTGTACTGATTGCTTTGATTTTGATTGCTTCAGGGCTATACGTTGTCAAGCAGCAGACGGTCGCTATTATTGAGCGCTTTGGGAAATACCAAAAAACATCTACTTCAGGTATTAACTTTAAAATACCATTTGGAGTTGATGTCATCGCAGCCCGCATTCAATTGCGGATGTTGCAAAGTGAAATTGTGGTAGAAACTAAGACGCAGGATAACGTTTTTGTCACAATGAATGTGGCAACTCAATATCGAGTAAATGAAAATAATGTGACGGATGCCTATTACAAGCTCATGCACCCAGAAGCACAGATTAAGTCCTATATTGAAGATGCCCTGCGTTCATCTGTGCCTAAATTGACCCTGGATGAGCTCTTCGAGAAAAAGGATGAGATTGCACTTGAGGTACAAAAACAAGTAGCAGAAGAAATGTCAACCTACGGTTATGTTATTGTCAAAACCTTAATTACCAAGGTAGAGCCAGACGCCGAGGTTAAACAATCTATGAATGAAATTAACGCAGCTCAGCGGAAACGGGTTGCGGCCCAGGAATTGGCAGAAGCTGACAAGATAAAAATTGTCACAGCAGCAGAAGCAGAAGCTGAAAAGGATCGCTTGCATGGTGTAGGTATTGCACAACAACGTAAGGCGATTGTAGATGGACTGGCAGATTCGATTCGTGAACTGAAAGAATCAAATGTTAGCCTATCTGAAGAGCAGATTATGTCTATCTTGCTGACAAACCAATACTTGGATACTCTCAATAATTTTGCACAAGGAGGTAATCAAACTATCTTCCTTCCGGGGAATCCGGAGGGGGTCGAAGACATAAGGACGCAAATACTATCATCTCTTAGGGCAAAATGATGGTAAAAAACGAACATTTTACTTGACAAAATAGGTTAAAACATATTATACTAAATTGCACGAATAAAAAAGAAAGGGGTTTCTAATGACTAGTTACGAAAAAGTAGCCGCTGTTGTCGGCTGGGTTCGTGAAAAGAAAATCACAGGTTACCGTATCAGTAAGGAAACAAATGCTCGTGAAATGTCAGTTATCGCTCTTGCACAAGGTCGCGCTAAGATTGACAATATTTCATTTGCAACTGCCTTGGGTTTGATTGATTTTTACGACAAAAACCACAAGAAATTTGAAAACTAATCTAAATGGTTTCATTTAGAGATGTCCAAAAAGAGGAATTTTACGAATTCCTCTTTTTTAGTCTAAAAAAACTTACCAGCTTTGAAACTGGTAAGTAATAGTTTTCTATGGAACAGATTGAGTTTATCCAAGAAAACGCTGAAGGAATTCACGTGTGCGTTCTTCCTGGGGATTTTCAAAGATTTGCTGTGGGCTGCCTTCTTCGGCGATGACACCCTTATCCATAAAGATAACGCGGTCAGATACGTCACGGGCAAATTCCATTTCGTGAGTTACGATAAGCATCGTCAATCCTGATTTTGCCAAATCTTGCATGGTTTTGAGAACTTCCCCGACCATCTCTGGATCGAGAGCAGAAGTCGGCTCATCAAAGAGGATAACTTCTGGGTCAACAGATAGGGCGCGTGCAATGGCCACACGTTGTTTCTGTCCACCAGAGAGTTGACTTGGTTTGGCTTGCCAGTACTGTTCGGTCATGCCAACCTTGTTGAGATTTTCTTTGGCGATTTTCTCTGCCTCAGCTCGATCTCGTTTCAGTACCGTAGTTTGTGCTACAATGGCATTTTCCAATACATTTAGATTGTTGAAAAGGTTGAAGGATTGGAATACCATACCTAGTTTTTCACGGTAAGTCGTCAAATCATATCCTTTAGCCAAAACATCTTGTTCGTGGTATAGAATCTGTCCTTCTGTTGGTGTTTCCAAAAGGTTGATAGATCGGAGGAAGGTTGACTTTCCCGAACCAGATGAACCGATGATTGAGATAACCTCGCCCTTTTCAACGCTAATAGAGATGTCTTTGAGGACTTGATTTTGTCCGTATGATTTCTTTAGATTTTTGATTTCAAGAATTACATTTTTAGTCATGTGGCACCTCGACTTGCATTTGGTTTGCACCTGTTGTGTATGTATCTGTATCAAAATGCTTTTCAACTGCGCGTAAGATACGTGTCACAGTAAAGGTTAGAATGAAGTAGATAATAGCAATAACCGTAAAGGTTTGGAAATATTGATAGGTTTGGGTTGCGACAGTATTTCCTGAGAAATAGAGTTCAACAACTGAGATAACGTTCAATACAGAAGTATCTTTGATATTGATGACAAATTCATTACCAGTCGCTGGTAAGATGTTACGAATAACCTGTGGAAGGACAATCTTACGCATGGTCTGATTATGGGTAAATCCGAGAGCAGTCGCAGCTTCAAATTGGCCCTTATCGACGGCAAAGATACCACCGCGGACAATCTCGCTCATGTAGGCACCTGTGTTGATGGATACAATGAAGATAGCGGCAAGTGTGCGGTCAAGATTGAGTCCGAATGCTTGGGCGGTACCATAGTAAATAACCATGGATTGTACAATCATCGGCGTACCACGGAAAATTTCGATGTAGATATTGATAATCCAACCGAGCACTTTTTGACCAATAGCAAGTGCCTTGTTTGCTGCTTTTGGAGCTGTACGGAAGACACCGATGAGGAGACCGATAGCAGTACCGATAATTGTACCGAGGATGGAAATGAGTAATGTCATCCCAGTTCCGCGCAGAAGTTGTTGCCAGTTGTTAACAAGAATATTCCAAACTTGGGCGAAGAAACTAGGTGTTTCGCCCTCGCTGGCTTCTTCAACGGGTTGGTTTTCAATCATATCATCCATAAGTGCGATTTGCTCTTCTTCTGAAATAGTTGCTAAGACTTCGTTGACCTGAGTGATACGAGCGTCATCTTTGCGCATACCGACAGCAATGGTCACGTCTTCGGCATTGGTTTCAAAACTGTCTGCCAATTCAACCATTTTGAAGGCTTTATTTGCCGCTTCTGCTGTACGACCTTCTGGACGTTCAGAAACATAGGCGTCTATAATGCCAGATTCTAAAGCTTGACGGATTTGGGAGAAATCTCCCATGGCAGTCTGTTTGTTAGCCCCTTCAATTTGGTCAATCAAATCATAGAGGTAAACCCCTTGCTGGGCAGTGATTTTTGCACCAGCAAAATCTGCCAAGCTGGTTGCGTTTGCGTACTGACTATCAGAACGAACAACCAGGGTAGGAATTGAAGTGTAGTAGCTATCTGAGAAGGCAATTTCTTTCTTGCGCTCTTCTGTCGGGCTCATACCGGCGATAATCATATCGATTTTACCAGATGTAAGAGCAGGGACCAACCCTTCCCACTTGGTTTTAACAACCAAGAGTTCTTTGTCCATGGATGCAGCGATTTTTTTTGCAACCTGAACATCATACCCGTTGGCAAATTGATTGGTTCCCTCAATAGGAACGGCACCGTTGCTATCATCTTCTTGGGTCCAGTTAAATGGTGCGTAGGCGGCTTCCATACCGACCCGCAGGTATTCGTCTGCCCGAACCCCTGTTGTTACAGAAAAAACAGCGATTAGGGTCAGCAGAAATATACTGAGTTTACGTTTCATAATGTCTCCTTTAAAATGCTATTACACCATTTTATTAAAAATTCTGACAAATTTCAATATCCTTGTACTATGAATAGGGAGTTTTTTTATGATATAATGTAGAGAATTGATGAAAAGGAGCTTTTTATGCTATTGGAATTGTTGAAGGCTATATTTTTAGGAATCATTGAAGGGGTAACGGAGTGGTTGCCAGTTTCTTCAACTGGGCATTTAATTTTGGTTCAAGAGTTCGTGAAATTAAACCAAAGTAAGAACTTCCTAGAAATGTTTAATATTGTCATTCAGCTAGGAGCAATTCTAGCAGTTATGACTATTTACTTTAAAAAATTGAATCCATTCCAGCCTGGAAAAACCAAGCGTGATATTCAATTGACTTGGCAATTATGGGCCAAGGTTGTCATTGCCTGTATTCCGTCCATCCTAATTGCAGTCCCGTTGGATAATTGGTTTGAAGCGCACTTCAATTTTATGGTACCGATTGCGATTGCTTTGATTGTCTACGGTATTGCCTTTATTTGGATTGAGAACCGTAACAGAGGTGTAGAGCCACAGGTGACGGACTTAGCGAAAATGTCTTATAAAACTGCCTTGTTGATTGGGTGTTTCCAGGTCTTAAGTATCGTTCCGGGGACTAGTCGCTCAGGTGCGACCATTCTGGGAGCAATCATTTTGGGGACCAGCCGATCTGTGGCAGCAGATTTTACCTTCTTCCTTGGGATTCCAACCATGTTTGGTTATAGTGGCTTGAAGGCTGTTAAATATTTCTTAGATGGCAATAGCCTGAATATGGAGCAGGTATGGCTCTTGTTAGTCGCTAGTGTGACGGCTTACTTGGTATCCTTAGTTGTTATTCGTTTCTTGACAGACTTTGTTAAAAAACATGATTTCACGGTTTTTGGTTACTACCGCATCATTTTAGGGGCGATTTTATTGGTTTATGCCTTTATCACATTTTTATTTTAAGAGCAGGGAGACCTGCTTTTCTTTTGTCTTTCGAGCTTGGTTTTAGTATAATGGTGGAAGATATGTATGAGTATTGAAAATGATCAATCAATTTTAAGAAATTGATGAATCAATGAATGAGGTAGTTATGAAAGTAAAGCAAATTAGTGATTCAACCTTGAAAATCACTATAAAATTAGATGATTTAGAAGAGAGAGGAATGGAACTTTCGGACTTTCTCATTCCGCAAGAAAAGACAGAGGAGTTCTTCTATACAGTTTTGGATGAATTGGATTTACCAATGACTTTCCGAGAAAGCGGTATGCTGAGTTTTCGTGTGACTCCGAAGCCAGATCGGGTGGACATCTTTGTTACCAAGTCTGATTTGGATCAGAGCTTGAATTTTGATGAGTTTACAGATTTGTCGGAACTTGGTGATGTCGCAAGTATGACTCCAGATGAGTTTTTCAAGAGTTTGGAGCAAACCGTTCGTGAGAAAAGTGCACCGGATGCAACAGCTGTTCGTCATTTGGAAGAGGTAGAGCAAGAGGAAGAAGCAGATGAAGAGGAGCAGGAGCGCTATATTTACTATATTTTGGAATTTCCAACGATAGAGGATCTGTTTACTTTTGTTGGTACGGTTGATTATCCAGTAGAAGAATCGGAATTATATAAAATGGATGGTCACTACTACTTGACCGTTCTTATCAATGTAGAAAATCGTTCCAAGCAGTATCCAGGCTACATTCTCTCACGAATGTTGGAATTTACCAATGATACTAAGTTGACCAGACCTGCTTTACAAGAACACGGAACTTTGATGCTTCCGCTTGCGGCAATCGAGGAGCTTAGGAAGGTTCCGACAGTATGATTCCTTTTGCTCTAAAATACATAATGGTCATTATTACAACCATGGTCATATCAGCCATTGCGACCCCCTTGGTTCGTTTTATGTCCCTGAGGATTGGAGCGGTAGATAATCCCAATGCACGGCGGATAAATAAGGTGCCCATGCCTTCAGCGGGAGGTCTGGCCATCTTTGTGGCATTTACCATTTCTGTCCTATGGTTTTTACCAGGAATTGTTACCCGTGTCAATTACCATGGCACTTACTTGCATTATATCTGGCCCCTGGTCCTAGCATCCAGCATTATCGTTCTTACGGGATTCATTGATGATGTCAAGGAGCTAAAGCCTGCTCCTAAAATGTTTGGTATTCTAGCTGCAGCGACGATCATTTGGATTTTTACGGAATTTCGTTTTGATAGCTTTAAGATTCCTTTTGGAGGACCTTTCCTTCAATTTCCTGTCTGGCTCTCTTTTCTATTAACGGTCCTTTGGATTGTTTCCATTACGAATGCAGTCAACTTGATTGATGGTCTGGATGGTCTGGTTTCGGGAGTATCGATTATTTCCTTGACAACGATGGGAATTGTGTCTTATTTCTTTTTGCATGATAGCAATATTTTTTTGACCTTAACCATCTTTGTTTTGGTTGCGGCGATTGTTGGTTTTTTACCCTATAACTATAATCCCGCCATCATTTATCTTGGCGATACAGGAGCCCTTTTCATTGGGTTTATGATTGGAGTCTTGTCGCTTCAAGGACTGAAAAATTCGACAGCTGTTGCAGTGGTTACTCCGATGATTATTCTTGGAGTGCCTATTACGGATACTGTAGTAGCCATCATTCGTCGAAAATTGTCTGGGCAAAAAATCTATGAAGCAGATAAGATGCATCTGCATCATCGCTTGCTCTCTCTGGGACTTACTCATCGTGGTACAGTATTGGTGATTTACGCCATCTCTTTCTTATTCTCCCTGACCTCTCTTTTGCTCAATGTTTCGAGTCGAATAGGGGGGATTCTCCTATTGGTGACCATGGGACTGGGGATTGAGATTCTCTGTGAATTGATTGGCATCTTTGGTATCAATAGAACTCCGTTGCTCAACCTTCTTCGTTTTATTGGTAATAGCAGTTACCGTCAGGAAAAAATCGCAAAGTATAAAAAGTGCTACGAAGAGAAAAAAAGAAAATAAGAATCTTTCTAAACAAGATAAGAGCTGTCAGGCTCTTTTTTTGATATAATATAGTGGATATAGTTAATTAAAATTGTCAGAAAAGACTATTTTATAGATTAACACTCTCTGAAAATCATCATTAACAAGAAAAGAGGCTGGGCTCAAGCCCCGCACCGCTTTTCAAAGTTAGCGTCAACATCTCAATGCAGTGGTTGATTGGAGTTAACAGTCCGGTGGAGTGCAACAACTAGAAATAAAGACTTGTTGACGAACTCCCCTATGAATGGTCGGGTTCTTTCCTATTGCCAAAGTTGAGTCTTATCGGTGTATCTAGTTAGCTTGGTCAGTTAATGTGGTTTTTGAAGAGGACAAAAATGAAAAGGAGCACAGCATGTCAGTATTAGAAATCAAAGACCTTCATGTGGAAATTGAAGGCAAAGAAATCTTGAAGGGTGTGAATTTGACCCTTAAAACAGGTGAAATTGCAGCCATCATGGGACCGAACGGAACAGGGAAATCCACCCTTTCAGCAGCCATCATGGGCAATCCGAGTTATGAAGTGACCCAAGGTGAGATTCTGTTTGACGGTGTCAATATTTTAGAATTAGAAGTCGATGAACGTGCCCGTATGGGACTCTTCTTGGCTATGCAATACCCGTCAGAAATTCCAGGGATCACCAATGCCGAATTCCTCCGTGCAGCTATGAATGCTGGTAAGGAAGATGAAGACAAGATTTCTGTCCGTGATTTCATTACCAAGTTGGATGAAAAAATGGAACTCCTCAACATGAAGGAGGAAATGGCAGAGCGCTACCTCAATGAAGGATTCTCAGGTGGTGAGAAAAAACGCAATGAGATTTTGCAACTGCTCATGTTGGAACCAACTTTTGCCCTTCTTGATGAGATTGACTCAGGTTTGGACATCGATGCGCTTAAAGTCGTGTCAAAAGGAATCAATGCTATGCGTGGTGAAGGCTTCGGTGCCATGATTATCACCCACTACCAACGCTTGCTCAACTACATCACACCAGACGTTGTCCATGTCATGATGGAAGGCCGTGTCGTGCTTTCAGGCGGACCAGAATTGGCACAACGCTTGGAAAAAGAAGGCTATGTCCAAGTTGCAGCAGAGCTTGGCATCGACTACAAAGAAGATGACATTTAAGTCTTTGGAGGAAGCTATGACCAAAGAAAAAATTCAAGAATTTTCAGCCTTGCAGGCAGAACCAACTTGGTTGACAGACCTGCGTCTTAAGGCTTTTGACAAAATAGCAGAGCTGGACTTGCCGGTTATTGAGCGGGTCAAGTTTCACCGTTGGAATTTAGGTGACGGAAGCCTAGCCACAAATGATGAAATCGGGGCAGTACCAGATTTTACAGCCCTAGGTGACAATCCTATGTTGGTCCAAGTTGGCAGCCAAACTGTTCTAGAGCAGTTGCCGGTTGACCTTGTAGAGAAGGGTATAGTCTTTACAGACTTCGCATCGGCTATGGACATCATTCCAGATGTGCTTGAAAAATACATCGGCGCTGCCGTAGCCTACGACGAGCACAAATTAGCAGCTTACAACACAGCTTATTTTAACGCAACAGCTGTCCTCTACGTACCAGATAATGTTGAAATCGACCAGCCAGTTGAGGCCCTTTTCTACCAAGACAGCACTAGTCCAGTTGCCTTTAACAAACGCGTCCTCATCATCGCTGGAAAAAATGCCAAGCTTAATTACCTGGAGCGTTTTGAAAGTCTAGGCGACGGCACAGCAGCGACTTCAGCCAATATTGTTGTAGAAGTAATTGCTCTTGCTGGTAGCCAAATCAAGTTTGCGGCCATTGACCGCCTTGGTAAGCATTTGGATACCTACCTCAACCGTCGTGGCTATCTCGGAAACGATGCAACGATTGACTGGGCGATTGGTCTGCTCAACGAAGGAAATGTGGTTGCCGATTTGGACAGCGAATTGAAAGGAAACGGCAGTCATGCCAACCTCAAAGTTGTCGGCCTTTCATCTGGTCGTCAGGTACAAGGTGTGGATACGCGCGTGACCAACTATGGTCATAATTCGGTCGGTCACATCCTGCAACATGGAGTTATCTTAGAAAGCGGAACCTTGACTTTTAATGGTATCGGACATATTGTCCGTGGTGCTAAAGGTGCGGATGCCCAGCAAGAAAGCCGTGTCCTCATGCTGTCTGACAAGGCTCGCTCCGATGCCAACCCAATTCTCCTTATCGATGAGAATGAGGTCACAGCTGGACACGCCGCCTCAATCGGTCAGGTGGACCCAGAAGATATGTACTACCTCATGAGTCGTGGCCTGGACCGAGCAACTGCTGAACGTTTGGTTGTTCGCGGTTTCCTTGGCGCAGTCATTACCGAAATTCCTGTCAAGGAAGTTCGTGACCAATTGATTGCCGTGATTGAAGAAAAACTAACAAAGAGATAAGATATGGATTTGGAACGCATTCGCAAGGATTTTTCAATCCTAGACCAAGTTGTTAACGATGAGCCGCTGGTCTATTTGGACAATGCGGCGACCACTCAAAAACCGCAGCAGGTACTAGATGTGCTGGCGGATTACTACCAGAAGGACAATGCTAATGTTCATCGTGGTGTTCACACCCTGTCGGAACGGGCAACTGCTCGCTATGAAGCGGCTCGGCAGAAGGTGGCAGATTTTATCCAGGCCAAGTCTAGCAAGGAAATCCTCTTCACCAGAGGAACGACCACCAGTCTTAACTGGGTGGCTCAGTTTGCCAGAGAAATTCTCCAGCCAGACCAGGAAGTGATCATCTCGGTCCAAGAGCACCACTCCAATATCATCCCTTGGCAGCAAGCCTGTCAGCAAACAGGTGCTAAGCTCCGCTATGTGACCCTAAAAGACGGCGAGCTAGATATGGACCACCTATGGTCGCTGTTGTCTTCTAAGACCAAGTTCGTCTCCCTAGCCCACGTGTCCAATGTCCTAGGTTGCGTGGCTCCTATTGGGGAAATAGCAGAGCTGGTGCATCAAGTCGGTGCCTACTTGGTGGTGGACGGAGCCCAGTCAGTTCCCCACATGGCTGTCAATGTGCAAGAATTAGACGTGGACTTCTATGCCTTTTCAGGTCATAAGATGTTAGGTCCAACAGGAATTGGCATTCTCTACGGCAAGGAAGAATTGCTCAATCGTATGTCGCCTGTTGAATTCGGTGGCGAGATGATTGATTTTGTCTATGAGCAGTCAGCCACTTGGAAAGAATTACCTTGGAAGTTTGAAGCAGGAACGCCCAACATTGCAGGTGCCATTGGTCTGGGAGCAGCCATTGATTACCTAACGGAAATTGGCATGGACGCTATCCAGGCCCACGAGGCGGAACTGGTTGACTATGTCTTTCCAAAATTGCAGGCTATTCCAGGCTTGACCATTTATGGTAGTCAGGACCTGTCCAAGCGGACAGGGGTTATCGCCTTTAACTTGGACGACTTGCATCCGCACGATGTGGCGACCGCCTTGGACTATGAAGGGGTTGCGGTGCGGGCAGGCCACCATTGTGCCCAACCGCTTCTCAGGTACTTGCAGGTGCCAGCTACTGTGCGAGCAAGTTTTTACATCTATAATACAAAGTCTGACTGCGACAAGTTGGTTGAGGCAATCATCAAGACAAAGGAGTTTTTCAATGGCCCTATCTAGATTAGATTCTCTTTATATGGCAGTTGTGTCTGAACACTCCAAGTCGCCTCGTCACCGCGGAAGTTTGGACGGAGTGGAAAAGTTAGAACTCCACAACCCAACCTGTGGCGATGTGATTGAACTATCAGTCAAGATTGAAAATGATGTGATTACCGACATTGCCTTTGACGGAGTTGGATGTACCATTTCAACCGCATCGGCTTCCATGATGACCGAGGCAGTCCTTGGCAAAGAAATCAGTCAGATTCAAGAACTGGCAGAAATCTTCTCACAAATGGTCCAAGGGCAAGAGGACACACGCCAGAAGGAACTGGGAGACGCCTCCCTTCTCGCAGGCGTTGCCAAATTCCCTCAACGCATCAAGTGTGCTACACTTCCATGGAATGCCCTAAAGAAGACAATCGAACGCAGTGAAAGTGCTGACTGAGCACCATCGAATAAACAAAAAACGAAAATCATACAGAAAGGATTGTTCAGTTTCTGATTGGAATTGAAATTGAACAGGCCCAGCAAGTATTGAAGAGAGCGTAACTGTTATTTTCATACTTTTTGGGCTTAGTATCTTATATTATGTCAGAAGAAAGAATTGAACCAACCCCGATTGACCTTGGGGAATACAAATTCGGTTTCCATGACGAGAACGTGGAACTGGTGGCTTCGACTGGGAAGGGTTTGAACGAAGAAGTCATTCGTGAAATGTCCCGTATCAAAGGCGAGCCTGAATGGATGTTAGAATTCCGTTTGAAATCCTACGAAACCTTTAAGAAAATGCCTATGCAGACCTGGGGAGCCGACTTGTCTGATGAACTGGATTTTGATGATATTGTTTACTATCAAAAACCGTCGGATAAGCCAGCACGTAGCTGGGATGATGTACCAGACAAAATCAAAGAAACCTTTGAACGCATCGGTATTCCAGAAGCTGAGCGTGCTTACCTGGCAGGAGCTTCTGCCCAGTACGAATCAGAAGTGGTCTACCACAACATGAAAGAAGAGTACGACAAGCACGGTATTATCTTTACAGATACCGACACGGCTCTCAAGGAACATCCAGAACTCTTCAAAAAATACTTTGGAAAACTCGTTCCGCCGTCAGATAATAAACTAGCTGCCCTCAACTCAGCAGTTTGGTCAGGTGGGACCTTCATCTATGTACCAAAGGGTGTTAAATTGGATATTCCACTCCAAACCTATTTCCGTATCAACAACGAAGGAACAGGTCAGTTTGAACGCACCCTCATTATCGTGGATGAAGGAGCAAGCGTTCACTACGTAGAAGGCTGTACCGCTCCGACTTACTCAACTGCCAGCCTCCACGCTGCTATTGTGGAAATCATTGCCCACGAAGGTGCCTATATGCGTTACACCACCATTCAAAACTGGTCAGATAATGTTTATAACCTGGTAACCAAACGTGCTCGTGCCGAGAAAAATGCCACTGTCGAGTGGATTGACGGGAACCTTGGTGCTAAGACGACCATGAAATACCCTGCGGTTTACCTAGAAGGCGAAGGAGCCCGCGGAACTATGTTGTCCATTGCTTTTGCCAACAAAGGTCAGGTCCAAGATACCGGTGCCAAGATGATCCACAATGCACCACGGACTTCATCTTCTATCGTATCCAAATCCATTGCCCGTGGCGGTGGAGAAGTTAACTACCGTGGTCAAGTAACCTTTGCTAAAAACTCAGCCAAGTCTATCAGCCACATCGAGTGTGATACCATTATCATGGATGATATTTCCAAATCAGATACCATTCCATTTAATGAAATCCACAACTCACAAGTGGCCCTCGAACACGAAGCCAAAGTATCAAAAATCTCAGAAGAACAGCTCTACTACCTCATGAGCCGTGGCTTGTCCGAGTCCGAAGCTACAGAGATGATTGTCATGGGCTTTGTCGAACCATTCACAAAAGAACTCCCAATGGAATATGCAGTCGAACTCAACAGACTGATTGCCTATGAAATGGAGGGCTCGGTTGGTTAGATTTTTGGCAATTTAGCAAACATGAGTTTGCTAAAAGCCAAAAAATCTCCAACCGAGGTGGGAGATAAGGAGTAGCGAAAGCTACTCTACATTGTAATGCCAACGCTCGTTGGAAATAGGGAGCGACGGGAGTCGCTCTTCTTTGTAATCATAATAACCTTATCACAATTCCGTGCCTTCCACGCTCGTCGTTTTCTGTCAGAAAACGATATGTAGTAAGGAGTTCCGCAGGAACTCCCTCCAACTCAATCTCCAACCGAGGCTGGAGATAATGAATAGCGAATGTTACTCTACATTGCAATGCCAACGCTCGTTGGAAATAGGGAGCGACGGCAGTCGCTCTTCTCTATAACTAACATAGTCAGAGAAACTATTTTTTTATAATTTTTCGTTGACATAGCGGACAAATTGATTCCACCAAGAGAATGGCCAGGATGCTTCTTTCATATCGCTAGGGATAATCATATTGACACTAGCTTGCTCGGAAATATAACCTTTTCCAATGAGATCTTGATCTTTCAGTTGCAGTTTACCAACCAAGGTCCCTGCTTTGAGGGGAGCATCAATTTCTTTTATATCCGTTGTAAAAGTTGCGGTGGGGACATTATCAGTTTGTTTTCGTTGAACAACGGTTAAATCTGCTGCTGCAACAACAGGACTTGTTTCTTTTTCACCATTGAAAACCTTTATCTTACTATCTTCAAAGGCTTCACCTTTTTTTACTAGTGTAACAAGCGAAAAGTTAGAATAAACATAGTTCATCAAATCATTTGTCGCGACAAAGCGATTTTCTGGAGAGGTCAGCCCATCATTGGCATTCAATACTACTGTGATAATGCGCATACCAGCTTGTTGAGTTGTTGCAAGAAAACTTGAACCAGCCGAGTTTGAGGTCCCTGTTTTTAAGCCGTCAACCCCTCCACGGGCGTGAGTGCCGTCGCTCAGCATTTGGTTGGTGCTATAGTAAGTGTAGCCGCCAAAATCGTAGGCGTTTAGCGAAGTAATGTCGAGCACCTGAGGATAGTCGAGTATTAATCGTCTTGCGATGATAGCAACATCTAGGGCTGAAAACATATTTACATCTTCAGGACTGGAACCTGGATAAATATTTTCACCCAAGTCGGTATTATCTAGCCCGGATACATTGACAATTTTTGTATCGGTAATTCCCCATTCTTGGACTTTTGTTTTCATTCGATCTACGAATGCAGCTTCGCTACCGGCTATTTTTTCTGCCAGAGCAATAATAGCACTATTGGATGATGTTATTAAAGAAGCGTTTAATAGGTCTCTTACTGAATAGGAACGTTCATCTAGATTGACATTGCTTAATTCGGTATTAGAAGTGAGGCTATAGGGATAATCAGAAATCTCTACCATAGTATCTAAAGTGATCTCACCCTTTGCCAGTGCTTCGTAGATCAGGTAAATGCTCAATGTCTTACTGATAGAAGCAATGCTTGCTTTGGTTTCGGCATCTTGCTCATACAAGATTTTGCCGCTACTTACTTCAACCGCGATAGCATGCTTGGCTGCAACAGAAAAATCTTCTGCCAAAATAGGTGTGGAAGTTAAAAAAACGGCAAGGATTGTAGTGAGTGTTAGTAAAAGTTTACGCATAATCATTCCTTTTTGGGGTATTTTATTCTATTATATCACAAGAAATGTGAGAAAAATTTGGAAAAAACATGTAAAAAATGAGAAAATGATGAAAAAATATGTTTTTACAAAATTTTCTGACAAAAAGACTTTATTTAAGAAAAATTTATGATATAATGATTTTTATAAGACATAGTAATAAGTGTCAAACAAAAAGAAAACAGAGGTGTTTTATGAAAAAGACAACGAAACTTTTTGCACTTGCAGGTGTGACTCTCCTTTCAGCATCTGTTCTTGCAGCATGTGGTTCAAAACAATCAGGTGCAGCAAAACAGGAATTGTCATTCCCAGCTGAAGTAAAACAAGATGGAACAGCAGTCGCAGATGCTCAATTGAAATATGCTTGGGTATCTCCTACAACTTCATCAGGTCTTTTAATTGACGAGTTGACTGAGAATACTACTGATTCAACATTTGGTGGTATGGTTGATATTTCAATGTTCGGTTACGACGGAGAACGTAAGTTGGACGACTCAGGTCTTGCCAAGGCTGAATTTGATGTAAAAGGCAAGAAAATCACAGTCAGCTTGACTGGTAAGGATTACAAGTGGTCAGATGGTGAGCCATTCACAATCAACGACTATATCTTTACAATTAAGTCAATGGCAAGCAAAGACTATACAGGTATTCGTTTTGATGATAAATTCTTGAACATTGAAGGTATGCAAGAATTTGTTGATGGAAAAGCATCAGACATCTCTGGTATTAAGAAAGTTGATGACTATACAGTAGAATTGACTGTAAAAGAAATGTCACCTTCAATGATGTATGCAGGTGGTGATGTCCCAGCCTATATCCAACCAGAACACATCTATAAAGACATCCCTGTTGCAGACTGGGAAAAGAGCGAATACTCACGTACTGCGAAGCTTGTTGGTATGGGGCCGTGGAAGATTAAGGAAATCGTCAATGGTGAGTCTATCACTTACGTACCAAACGAATACTTCTTCAAGGGTACGAAACCAAAAACAAGCTCATTGAAGATTGACATCGTATCTCCTGATACTATTGTTTCTGAAATGAAAGCGGGGAATTATGATATCGCAGAAATGCCGGTTGATCAGTTAGATTCATATAAGGATGCTTCTAACTTGAATATCGTTGGTCAGTTAGAGTCGTCTTATGAGTATATCTCATTTAATTTTGGTAAATATGACGAAGCAGCTGGTAAGAACGTTATGGATGAAAATGCCAAGATGAATGATGTGAAACTTCGTCAAGCGATTGCCTATGCGATTGATACTAAGACAGCTGGTGAGTCATTGTACAATGGTCTTTACCACCCTGCAAAATCATTGATTATCTCATTCTTCGGCGATATTCATGATTCAGAGTTGGAAGGCTATTCATACAATCCTGAAAAAGCGAACAAGCTTTTGGATGAAGCTGGCTACAAAGATGTAGATGGTGATGGTATCCGTGAAGGCAAAGATGGTAAGGCATTCAAGATTACCTTTGCGGCTCGTAAACGTACTGAAGCTAACGAAGCGCTTGTACAACAATACATTGCTTGGTGGAAAGAAGTTGGCTTGAATGTCGAACTTTACACAGGACGTACAGTTGAAGGGAAGTCGTTCTATAACTCAGTTCAGGCTAATGATGCTGCTATTGATATGTATGCTGGTGGATGGTCAACAGGTTACGATCCAAACCCAAGTGGTCTATGGGGACCTATCGCTGCCTTCAACATGTCACGTTTCGTGTCTGATGAAAATACTAAGTTGTTGGAAGCAATTAGCTCAACAGAATCATTTGACGATAAGAAAAATGTTGAGAACTATAAGGCTTGGCAAAAATATGCTCACGAGCAAGCATTTGCCATTCCAACATTTGAGTCTGAGTCAATTACTGCGCTTAACAAACGCGTGAAAAACTATGACACTAACTACGGTTCAGCTTCAGGTAAAGGTATCGCTCTTGAGAATATCGAACTTACTGCTGATAAAGGTGTAGTGGCAGAATAATTTGTTAGAAGACAATAAAATCTGAAAAAGCCAATTTGATTGGCTTTTTTCAGATTGCTATTGGAATTTTCAGATAATTGTGGTATAGTAGATTCAGTACACAAAAATGAGTCCCTACTAACAAAAACTCAAGATGAAGAACATTAACCTACTCAATTCCTAATTGAGACAGTGATAGGGATGGTCTTGATTTATGATTGGATATAGGTACATTTTTTACTTCTGGGTAATCGCTATCAAACGATAATTTGGTAGAAATGTGTTATTCTAGAGTAGTTATATAAAGTCAGTTAATCAAACGTTATATGAACTTGATAATCGTAAGGCTATTGAATTGATTGAGCTTGATTAGCTGGCACATAAAGGAGGAAAAAGCGTGGCTACCGAAAAACCGCTTTTAGACATTAAAGATTTACACGTCGGTTTCCGTATTGGAGATGATTATTTTGACGCTGTTGACGGTGTTGACATCTCATTGCAAAAAAATGAAATTTTGGCAATTGTAGGGGAATCTGGTTGTGGTAAATCAACTTTGGCAACGACCATTATGGGCTTGCATAACCCGTTGAATACCAAAATCACAGGAAGCATCCAGTACAACGATATGGAATTGATTGGCATGGATGAAGCCAAGTACAATACGGTACGTGGTAATGATATTGGTATGATTTTCCAAGATCCCTTGGCTTCTCTGAATCCATTGATGACGATTGGTGCACAGATTGATGAGGCGCTGTTCTATCACACTGATTTGGATGCCAATGCTCGTACAGAGCGAGTTTTGGAACTCTTGGCTCAGGTAGGTATTCCAAATCCTAAGCGGACATTTAAACAGTATCCACATGAGCTTTCAGGTGGTATGCGTCAGCGTATCATTATTGCGATGGCCTTGTCTTGTAAACCGCCAATTATTATTGCGGACGAACCTACAACGGCCTTGGATGTTACAATTCAAGCACAAATCTTGGATCTCTTAAATGATATTCAAGCGGAGACAGGTTCGGGTATTATTTTGATTACCCATGACTTGGGAGTGGTTGCAGAAACTGCTGATCGTGTGGCTGTCATGTACGGTGGCCAGTTTGTTGAAGTGGCACCAGTAGAAGAACTCTTTACCAATCCAAAACATCCATATACACGTTCGCTCTTGAAGTCAAATCCTCAATCAGGTAGCGAAGGAGGCGATCTTCATGTTATTGAAGGTATTGTGCCTCCGATTACAAAAATGGTTCGTAAGGGTTGCCGTTTTGCTCCACGTATTCCGTGGATTGGAGCAGAGGCTCATGAAGAGAATCCGAGCATGCAAGAGGTAGGTCCAAATCACTTTGTTCGTTGTACCTGCCATGAGACATTCTATTTTGAAGGGGAGGCCTAATAGTGGGATTTATTGAAGTAAAAGATTTAAAAGTCCATTATCCAATTCGTAGTGGCTTCTTTAACCGTGTGACGGATCATGTCTATGCTGTCGATGGCGTTAATATTGAGTTTGAAGAAGGAAAAACCTATGGTTTGGTAGGTGAGTCAGGTTCTGGGAAATCAACCATTGGTAAGGCAATTATCGGTTTAGAGCGTGCCACTTCTGGTCAGATTATCTATGAGGGACAAAATGTAACCAACAAATCACGTGGTAAAAAAGGAAACTTTAATCGTGATGTTCAAATGATTTTCCAAGATTCTCTTTCAAGTTTCAACCCGAAAAAACGTATCTTGGACATCATTGCAGAACCAATTCGTAACTTTGACCGTTTATCTCCAGATGAAGAAAAGAAAAAAGTTCTTCAACTCTTGGATACAATCGGTCTAAATGAAGAAGCTCTGATTAAATATCCTCACGAATTCTCAGGTGGTCAGCGCCAACGTATCGGTGTTGCTCGTGCCTTGGCTAGTAACCCTCGTTTGATTATTGCAGACGAGCCGGTTTCTGCCTTGGATTTGTCTGTGCAGGCACAGGTCTTGAATTATATGAAACGTATCCAAGATGAGTTTAAGCTCAGCTATCTCTTTATTTCCCATGACCTCGGTGTTGTGCAACACATGTGTGATGAATTGTTCATCATGTATCGCGGACGTTTCGTAGAAACAGGAAATAAGAACGATATTTATAATAATCCACAACACATTTATACTAAACGTTTGTTGTCAGCTATTCCAACGATTGACCCACTCAATCGATTGAAGAATAAAGAAAAGCGTTTGGCTGCTGAAAAAGAATATCAAGAAATGCAAGGTCAATACTATGATGAAAACGGTCGTGTGTACGATTTGAGATCCTTCTCAGAAACTCATCAAGTAGCCCTTCCAGAAGGAGGTCAGAACTAAGATGTGGAAAACAGTATTACGTCGTTTACTCATGATGATTCCGCAGATTATTATTTTGAGTGTCATTGCGTTCTTTGTTGCGAAGATGATGCCGGGGGATCCCTTTACAGGATTGATTGACCCAAATATTGATCCAGCAATCATTGAACAAAAACGGATTGCGGCAGGTTATTATGACCCAATCCCTGTTCAGTATTTCCGTTGGGTAGGCAATCTTTTGCAAGGAGATTTTGGTCAGAGTGTTATTTTTAAACAACCAGTTGTTGATGTCATCATGCAGCGTTTGAATAATACAATTGGATTATCCCTCTTGACGATGGTATTGACTTATTTGATTGCACTTCCATTGGGTATGATTGCAGGTCGTTATCAAAACTCACTTGCAGATAAAATCATTGGCGTGTATAACTTCTTGACATTTTCAACTCCAACTTTCGTTTTTGCCATCCTCATGCTCTGGATGTTTGGCTTTAGTTTGGGCTGGTTCCCGACGCGCGGTTCGATTAGCGGTGGTGTGGAAGGATTTGCAGCGACTCTCAGTCGTTTACACCATATGATTCTGCCAGCGATTACAATGGCGATTTTGTCAACAACAGTTACTATTCAATATCTCCGTACGGGGATTATTGATGCTAAGAGCCAGGACTATGTTCGTACAGCTCGTGCCAAAGGTGTTCCTGAGAGAGTTGTTTATAACCGTCATATTTTCCGTAATTCGATTTTACCGATCGCATCTTTCTTGGGTTATGAATTGACAGGATTAATTGGTGGTTCTATCTTTATTGAAAATATTTTCACTTACCCAGGTATCGGTCAGTTATTCTTTAACTCTATTTCTAGTCGTGACTATAGTGTTATCTTAGCTTTATTGTTGGTATTTGGTATGGGTACTTTGTTGGGGACATTGATTTCAGATATTATCATGAGTATCGTGGATCCACGTATCCGTGTGAAATAGAAGGAGGAGTAAGGTGAGTAAAGAAAATAAAAAACAAGTACAATCTGCTTCAACTCCTCCAGGTGGCTTCCGTGTCATCGCGCGGGAGTTTATGAAAGATCGACTTGCATTGACCTCATTAATTATCTTAGTGACGGTTCTCTTAGCAGTCTTTATCGGTGCACTTCTGTTGAATCAAGAACAAGTTATGAAAGTCAACCTTTTGGGACGTTACTTGGAACCAGGTGTTAACGGCTATATCTTGGGGACAGATGAAGGTGGTAAAGATATCTTTGGTCAGCTGATTATCGGTGCTCGTAACTCAATCATTATCGGTTTTACCATTACGATTATTACTAGTATCGTTGGTATCTCTATCGGTTTGATTTCTGGTTATTACGGTGGTCGTTTGGACGGATTCTTGATGCGTATTGTCGATTTCATCATGATTTTGCCGGTAACAATGTTGATCATTGTTTTCGTGACAGTTATCAAGAACTATACGATCTATCACTTCATTCTCATCATGAGTGCCTTTTATTGGACGGCCAAGGCTCGTCTATTCCGTACAAGGACTTTGTCAGAGGCAAGCTTGGATTATGTCAATGCATCAAAAACATTGGGAACAAGCGACTTCATGATTATGTTCCGTGAAATTTTACCAAACTTAAGTTCATTGATTATCGTTAACTTGACCTTGAACTTTGCGGGAAATATCGGTATCGAGACTTCGTTGACTTATCTTGGTTTCGGTCTACCATCGACAGTACCAAGTTTGGGTACCTTGATTGCCAATGCCCGCAATGCAGATATTTTGGAAAACAAGACATGGATTTGGTTGCCAGCAGCCATCTTCATCCTTGTGATGATGCTCTGTATCAACTATGTCGGACAAGCTTTCCAACGTGCAGCAGATGCTAAGCAGCGTTTAGGTTAATTGTGAAAAGGGTTCCTTTTGGAGCTCTTTTTTTGTAAAATCCGATGTAACAAGCTTGTTTTTTACAGAAAGCAGAAAATGTGGTAAAATGGAGTGATAAAACTATTTGAGGTAACGAATTATGACTGTTAAAATCAATACTAAAGACGGCCAAATCGAATTGACTGATGACGTGATTGCCACAGTTGTTGGCGGTGCTACGACTGAGATTTTCGGTGTTGTTGGGATGGCTAGTAAGTCTGCGATCAAGGATAATTTTCAAGCACTTTTGAGAAAAGAAAATTATTCTAAAGGTGTTGTTATCAAGACCTTGGAAGATGGTCGCATTGCAGTCGATGTTTATACTGTGATGAGCTACGGTGTAAAAATCAGTGAAGTATCTCGCAATATCCAAGAACGCGTTAAGTTCAACTTGGAAAATCAACTAGGTATCTCTGTAGATGCCGTCAATGTCTTTATCCAAAATATCAAAGTCGTAGGAGAATAATTGTGTCTAAAATTACAACTAGTTTATTTCAAGAAATGGTGCAAGCAGCATCAACTCGTCTGAATAAACAAGCCGAATATGTGAACTCACTCAATGTTTTCCCAGTTCCAGATGGGGATACTGGTACCAATATGGGGATGACTATTACCAATGGTGCTAAAGAAGTAGCAGATAAGTCTGCTTCTACTGTTGGAGAAGTTGCGCAAATTCTTTCTAAGGGCTTGTTGATGGGAGCTCGTGGAAACTCAGGTGTTATTACGTCGCAATTGTTCCGCGGTTTTGGTCAATCTGTTAAAGGCAAGGTTGAATTGGACGGTAAGGATTTGGCGCAAGCCTTTCAACATGGTGTAGAAGTGGCTTATAAAGCCGTTATGAAGCCAGTTGAAGGTACAATTCTTACTGTTTCGCGTGGAGCAGCCACTGCCGCTTTGAAAAAAGCAGAAGAGACTGATGATGCGGTTGAGGTTATGCGTGCCACCCTTGACGGTGCTAATCGTGCTCTTAAGAAAACGCCAGAGATGCTTCCAGTCTTGAAGGAAGTTGGTGTTGTCGATTCAGGTGGACAAGGTCTTGTTTACATTTATGAAGGGTTCTTGTCAGCTTTGACAGGCGAGTATATTGCTTCAGAAGATTTTGAGGCGACACCTGCTGTTATGTCTGAAATGATCAATGCTGAGCACCACAAGTCAGTTGCAGGTCATGTAGCGACTGAAGATATTACCTTTGGTTATTGTACAGAAATCATGGTAGCTCTTCGCCAGGGTCCTACTTATGTGAAGGACTTTGATTATGAAGAATTCCGTAACTACCTCAACGACCTTGGGGATTCCCTCCTTGTGGTCAACGATGATGAAATCGTTAAAGTCCATGTCCATACAGAAGATCCAGGTTTGGTCATGCAAGCGGGTCTTCAATACGGTAGCTTGGTCAAGGTAAAAGTGGACAATATGCGCGAGCAACATGAAGCTCAGGTTGAGAAAGAAGAAACTTTCCAAAAACCGACTGAACAAAAAGAGTATGCTATTATTGCGGTTGCTGCTGGGGAAGGTTTGACAGAAATTTTCAAATCACAAGGCGTTGACTATGTGATTTCAGGTGGTCAGACTATGAACCCATCAACAGAAGATTTTGTCAATGCTATTGAATTGGTCAATGCCCGAAATGTCATCTTGTTGCCAAACAATAAGAACATCTTGATGGCGGCTCAGACGGCTGCTGAGGTTGCAGAAGTTGCGGTTAAGGTTGTGGAAACCAAGACCCTACCACAAGGTTTTACTAGCTTGCTTGCTTTTGATCCAAGTCGTGATTTGGAAAGCAACTTTGAAGCGATGACGGCATCGCTTGCAGAGGTGAAAAGTGGTAGCGTGACAACTGCGGTCCGTGATACAACCATTGACGGTCTTGAAATCCATGAGAATGACAACCTTGGTATGGTTGATGGCAAGATTGTGGTTTCTAATCCAGATATGATGGAAACACTTGTCGCTACATTTGAGAAAATGCTCGATGAAGATAGCGAAATCGTGACGATCTATATCGGTGAAGATGGTAATGAAGAATTGGCTCAAACTCTTGCTGAACAGCTAGAAGAACAATTTGAAGATGTCGAGGTCGAAATCCATCAAGGAAATCAACCAGTCTACCCATATCTTTTCAGCGTAGAATAAACAAAATCGCAGGCTCTGGCTTGCGATTTTTTCTGTCGACTTGTCTACAATTTCCAGTAGACCTATGACAAACTACCGGGGCTATGGTATAATTAAAGACATGTATAGTCAAAATGAAAATGAATTGATTGCCATTGGTGAGAGAATTGGAAAAGCCTGTAAGCCAAATCAAGTTCTAGTATTATCAGGGGATTTGGGTGCTGGGAAAACAACTCTGACCAAGGGTTTGGCCAAGGGTTTAAAAATTGAACAGATGATTAAGAGTCCTACTTATACGATTGTTCGAGAGTATGAGGGGACCATGCCACTCTATCACTTAGATGTTTATCGAATTGGAGATGATCCTGACTCGATTGATTTGGATGATTTTCTCTATGGAGGTGGTCTAACGGTTATCGAGTGGGGAGAATTACTGGATGTCAGTCTGTTTGATGACTATTTGCTCATTCGTATAGAGAAAGAGGGAGATGGTCGACGATTGACAGTCGAATCTCATGGGGCTCAAAGTAGCGATTTAGCGAAGGAGTTCCAAAATGTCTGAAAAAGAAGTGTATTTTAGTGAAGCTGAACCAGCTGATGCAGTAGCTTTTATTGATTTTATGAATCAAGTTGCTAGAGAAACGGATTATCTGGTCATGGATGAGACTGGTTTTCGATTTAGTGTTGATGAAATGGAGACCATCTTCGAAGCAGGAATCGAAAATCCTCGTGAATTGTGCCTGTTGGCTAAGGTTGGTTCGGAAGTCGTCGGCGCAATTTCTGTTAAGTCCTCTAAGCAGTTTCGCATTAGCCATATCGGAAATATTTTTATTGCAGTAAAAAAAGCCTATTGGGGTCACGGTCTAGGGACGATTTTACTGGAGGAAGTATTGCATTGGGCAGAGGAAATGGATGTATTGAAGCGTTTGGAATTAACGGTTCAGGTTCGCAATCAGGTGGCAGTACATTTATACCAAAAACTAGGATTTAACATTGAAGGAACCCAGGTATGTGGGGCTAGAACAGATGAAGGAGAATGGCTTGATCTTTATTATATGGGCAAGTTAATTGGTGAAGTATGACAATTGGAAAAAAAATATTCTTAATGTCTTTGGCTATTATTGGTTTAACACTAGGTGCCGGCTTAATATATGGAGCCAGCTTGTTAAATTTTTCTACGGATGCTATTTCGAAAACATTTAAGCAATTGGATGGAGAAGAAAAAATCACTCCGATTGATGCGACAGAGCCCCTAACTATCTTACTGATGGGGGTGGATATGGACCAAGCGACCCGTGGAGGAGATTGGGAGGGTGGTCGTAGTGATTCGATGATTTTGGTAACCGTCAATCCTAAGACTAAGGAAACCAATATGATGAGCTTGACTCGTGATATTATGGTTGAAATCGCAGAAGCGAGCGGGGAATCTTCAGGAACGGTTGAAAAACTAAATCATTCTTATAGCTACGGACAGGCACCGATGGCCATTGCCACGATCGAAAAGATGATGGATATTAATATTGACCGCTATATCGAAATAAATATGGATGGTCTGGTTGAGCTTGTTGATGCGGTTGGAGGTATTGAGGTAAATAATACTCTTGGCTTCCCTATATCCATTTCGGAACATGAGCCTGCCTACACCTCTATCGTTCAGCCGGGGAAACAGTTGGTAAATGGAAATCAGGCGCTGGTTTATGCTCGGATGCGCTATGATGATCCTGAGGGGGATATTGGTCGTCAGAGACGTCAACGTGAAGTTATAACGGCTATTATAAAAAAACTCCTTCAGTTAGACGGTTTTACCCAGTATAAGAAGATTCTGACTGCCATTTCCAATAATATGCGAACCAACATTGAGATTAGTCCTGCGACAATTCCAAGTCTCTTGGGGTACAAAGACTCTGTCTCCAAGTTGAATTCCTATCAGTTGCGCGGTGTGGATCAAATGGTTGATGCAATCTATTATCAATTACCAACCAGCGAACACCTATTGGAAATGCAAAATATTTTGAAAAAATCTATAGGCTTAGAAGAAAAGACCGACTTAGTCACAAACGTGAAGGTTTACGAAGGACAAGTGGGATTACCAAGTCCAATCAACGTTTATGATGTATATACAAATCTCTTGTTGCTAGAAGCAAGTCCGTGGGCGGAACGCTTGGATCCAGAAATAGGGAATCCATCAGCTACTACGACTGTAACAACAGAAGAGCAGGTAACCGATTTTTCAACAGAGCCAATACTCGGTGATGAAAACGGGTCACAATAATAATGTAGTCATCTAGTTTTTCTTTTATTACTTTGACGAGCGAGTACTAAAAGCCTATAAAAATAGAGGTTATTTACAACCTCTATTTTTATATATTTGGAAATTCCCTATATTAGGGAGTGCTATTCTCATTCTGGTATTTTTTGAGAATCTGTTGGATTTCTTCCAAGTTTCCTGCAATGCTTTGCTGATAGACTCGAGTCTTATATTGTAAGTCAGAAGCCATTTCCTGCAAGGGTTCTTGAAAACTTTGGATAATAGCAAGTTGTTCCTGAATATTATCCTTGCTCAATTGAATATCTGATAGAAGTTGTTTGGTTTCCTGTACTTCTTTAGCAATTTTATCCCGATGCGTGACTGCAAGGAAGCTGGCGGTAGCGGCGCTTACGGCTAAAATGATATTACGAAGTTTCATATTATTCTCCTAGATAGAGCTCTTGTGCCAGTTGAGCCAGGGCTGGGAAGTCAGGGTCGTTGGCTTTAAATTGAATGTTCAATCCATCTTGATTGTTAAAGCGTGGTAAGAGATGGATGTGTGTATGAAAGACGGTTTGCCCAGCGGCCTCCTCGTTGTTATTAACGATGTTTAGACCGCTAGCGCCAAGTTTTTCTTTTAACTGACGGGCGATGGTTGGCACAACAGAAAAGAGTGTAGCTGCAGCTTCTTCATCCATGTCAAGCACGTTTCGGTAGTGTTTTTTAGGAACAACCAGTGTGTGTCCTTTTGTGACTTGAGTGATGTCTAAAAAGGCTAATACTTGGTCATCTTCGTAGACTTTTGAAGCTGGTATTTCTCCAGAGATAATTTTGCAAAAAATACAATCCGACATAATGGCAACCTCTTTCTGGGATTTTTGTTATAATAATTATATCAAATTGTAGGAAGAAAATGTATGTTAGAAGTAAAAAATGTAACTGGAGGATATGTCAATATCCCGGTTTTGAAAGATGTATCTTTTACGGTTGAGGATGGTCAATTAGTTGGTCTAATTGGTTTAAATGGTGCAGGGAAATCAACGACTATTAAGGAAATTATCGGTCTTTTGACACCTTATCAAGGACAGATTGCAATTGACGGCTTAACTTTGCTACAAGGGGCTGAAAATTATCGGAAGAAGATTGGTTTTATCCCTGAAACACCAAGTTTGTATGAAGAACTAACCCTCAAAGAGCACTTGGAAGTGGTAGCAATGGCCTATGATTTATCCTGGGAGCAAGCTTGGGGACGTGTTGAGCACTTGTTAAAACTGTTTCGCTTGGATGAAAAATTGGACTGGTTTCCTGTCAATTTTTCAAAGGGAATGAAGCAGAAGGTCATGATTATTTGTGCTTTTATGGTGGAGCCGAGTCTGCTGATTGTTGATGAGCCTTTTCTGGGATTAGACCCTGTGGCTATCTCTGACTTGATCGCTCTTTTGGAGGAAGAAAAATCTAAGGGCACTTCCATTCTCATGTCCACTCACGTTCTTGACTCAGCTGAGAAAATGTGCGACTCTTTTGTGATTTTACATCAGGGTCAGGTCCGTGCAACTGGAAATTTGGAGGAGCTACAAAGCGCATTTGGTATGGATGGTGCAAGTCTGAACGAAATTTATCTGGCCTTGACGCAAGAAGGAGTGGCTGGATGAAAGAATTGTTTCAACAACGCCGACTAGATTTTTTAAATCGTTGTTCCAAGTATCTGCGCTATGTTCTGAATGACCATTTTGTTTTGGTTCTCATGGTTTTATTAGGCTTTTTGAGTTTGCAATACCGTCAATTATTGTTGTCATTCCCTGAGAATCCGTTGCCGATTGTTTTGGTGGTTATTGCAATCAGTCTACTGGTGCTATTGTCCGGAAGAATTGCGACTTATTTAGAAGAAGCTGATCAAATCTTCTTATTGACCAAGGAAAAAGACATTCTGCAAGGACTCGAGGTTGCAGCCAGACGCACGGTCTTGTTTTGGTCCTCTATACAGGTGGTGGTTCAGCTTGTTTTGTTACCAATCTATTTGAAACTGGGTTTACCGGTGTGGATGATTGTAGCTGGTCTTCTTACTTTGTTGGTTTTAAAATGTCTTCTTGTCAAGCGCCAATTAGCGGCTTATCAGTCACAGGGAGTATTGGACTGGTCTAAGGCTATTCAAGATGAACAAAAAAGGAAACAGTCTATTTTACGTTTCTTTGCCTTGTTTACGACGGTTAAAGGCATCAGCACGACTGTTAAACCGAGAAGCTATCTCAATGGAATCTTGCGTCTTGTCAAGTCGAGACAGACTTGGTTTTATCTCTACTTACGGGCTTTCTTGCGTTCAGGAGACTACTTGGGCTTGACGATACGTCTACTGTTGTTGGCGATTTTGTCCCTATTTGCCATCGAAGAATCGTGGTTATCCATCGGCCTAGTTTTAGTCTTTCATTATTTGCTTGTCTTCCAGTTGTTGGGGCTTTACAAGCATTATGATTATCAATATGTAACACAACTGTATCCTTTGGAGAAAGATTCCAAGAAAATCGGTCTTCAGAATTTGCTTAGAGTGATTTTATACAGTCTATTACTGGTGGAATTGGGCTTTGCTCTGCTATTTTTTAAAGAGAATACGATGGTAGTCATCTTACTTCTCGTGGGGATTTTCTTGCATGAAATATATTTGCCTCTAAAATTAAAAAAATTGATTGACTAAATAGACGAAAATTAGTAAAATAGTAGGGAATTTTTAAAGGAGGAAAGGCATGCAGTTTGATACCAGTGGGCTACAATTACAGTCTATTGCAGGAAATAGTGGCAAAGCGTTTAAAGGCCTACGGTCAGACGGAACGCCAGTCTTTGTGAAGTATGAGATGCCTCCGATAGTGTCTGCTCTTGCGCGTGAGCAAATTACACCACCCGTTTTGTCAGCAAATCGTGAAGTAGGAATGGGGCATCGTGTAGAGCAGGAGTGGTTGAATGGTCGTACCTTGGAGCGTCAAGATATGACTAGTAAACAGATTCGTCAAATACTGGTGAGAATGCACTATTCTCGTATTTTGCTCAATCAGGCTTTGCAGATGAATTATACCTATATGGAACCTCAGGATTTGGTTTATCGTTGGCAAAAAGAGGCGCCAACTAGATTGGGACAGAATTCTTATCTGCAATCTATCTGCCAAGATTTATTGAATAATCTACCAAGATTCCGTCAAGAGGTGGCAACATTTGTTCACGGAGATTTGCATCATAGTAACTGGGTAGAAACGACGTCTGGTTTGGTGTATTTGACAGATTGGGAGACCGCTTGTGTAACGGATCGGATGTTGGATGTTGCCTATATTTTGACGCATTATATTCCTCGTCAGTCCTGGGAAGAGTGGCTTCGGGCTTATGGCTACAAATATAACAGCACAGTATTAAATAAGGTTTATTGGTATGGCCAGCTTGGCTACCTAAACCAAATTGCTAAGCATGTAGAAAGCTACAATGTTTTGGCTGCAAATAAAGAAATTTACGCTCTACGGCAATTCCGTCAGAGTTTCTATAAGGAAGTATGAGAGTTAGAAATCGTAAGGGAGCGAGTGAGCTTCTAGCAAACAATCCCCAGTATGTTATCTCCAATCCAGAGGAATGTAAGGGGAAATGGGCAGAGATTTTTGGAAACAATAATCCTATCCACATAGAAGTTGGTTCTGGTAAAGGTCGCTTTGTCACTGGTATGGCTGCGCAAAATCCAGATATTAACTATATTGGTATTGATATTCAGATGACCGTGTTAAGCTATGCCTTGGACCGTGTGCTTGAAGCTGGCTTGCCAAATATAAAATTATTGCAGGTGGATGGTTCGAGTTTGACCAACTATTTTGCACCGGCAGAAATAGATCAGCTTTATCTGAATTTTTCAGATCCATGGCCTAAGAAACGTCATGAGAAACGTCGTTTGACCTACAAGTCATTCTTGGATACCTACAAGGAAATCTTGCCTGAGAAAGGAGAAATCCACTTCAAAACAGATAATCGTGGTCTGTTTGAGTATAGCCTGGCTAGTTTTTCTCAATATGGCATGGTCTTGAAGCAAGTTTGGCTAGATTTGCATGCTGATGGTTTGGAAGGCAACGTTATGACAGAGTATGAGGAGAAATTCTCAAACAAGGGTCAGGTCATCTATCGTGTGGAAGCACAGTTTCAATAATTCCCTTAGTGGAAAATGAGAAGAGGTCTAGCAGAGACCTTTTTCCTTTGTCGAATAAACTAAATGACTATAATCCATCGTTTTCCTTTACAAATAGGGATAGATATGATAGAATAATGGAAGTGAATAATGAGAAAAGGGGTTGGCGTCAGTCAACCCTTTCCCTGTACACGGATTTCTGTATATAGAATGAATGATAGTACAAGGGAGTTTACTGTCAAAGGAAATAGAGAGTCCTGGATAGTGCGAACTATTTGAGTAATGTATTTCTAGCGACTGTAAAAGTAGGAGGTGTTTATGTCATCAATTATTGAATTGGTCACAGCAGCAATTACCCCCGCTATTCAAACTCCTTACGAGTTGGTAGATGTGGAATATGGTAAAATGGGCGGTGACTATGTCCTATCGATTTTTGTCGATAAGGAGGGTGGAATTTCCCTTCAAGATACGGCAGATTTATCCGAAAAGATTAGTCCGATTTTGGACACTATCAAACCAGACCCATTTCCAGACCAATACATGCTGGAGGTAACAAGTCCAGGTTTGGAACGTCCTTTAAAAACGGCAGATGCTGTTGAAAAGGCAGTTGGAAAGTACATCCATGTCAAGCTCTATCAGGCAATTGATAAAATCAAGGTTTTCGAAGGAACTTTGCTCTCCTTTGATGGAACAGACCTGATCATGGAATATATGGATAAAACTCGTAAGAAGGAAGTGACTATTCCTTACCAGACGGTGGCTAAGGCCCGTTTGGCTGTTAAGTTATAATGCTCTTTCATGAGTATTTTAAAAGATATTAGACTTTAAGAAAGGACCTTTTGAGCGCAAAAGGAAAACAACATGAGTAAAGAAATGCTAGAAGCCTTCCGTATTTTAGAGGAAGACATGGGTATTAACAAAGCGGATATCATTGATGCAGTTACAGAGTCGCTTCGTTCAGCTTATAAACGCCGTTATGGTCAATCAGAATCAGCAGTGATTGAATTTGACGAGAAAAAAGGCGATTTCCATGTATTTACTGTTCGTGAAGTAGTAGATGAAGTATTTGATAGCCGACTAGAAATTAGTCTAAAAGATGCCTTGGCTATTTCATCAGCTTATGAAATGGGTGACAAAATTAAATTCCAAGAAGACCCAGCGGAATTTGGACGTGTAGCTGCTCAATCAGCTAAACAGACCATCATGGAAAAGATGCGCAAACAAAAGCGTGCCATTACCTTCAATACCTACAAGCAACATGAAAATGAGATTATGTCAGGTACGGTAGAGCGTTTTGATAATCGGTTTATCTATGTCAACCTTGGTACGATTGAAGCACAGTTGTCAAAACAGGATCAAATTCCTGGTGAGGTTTTCCAATCTCATGATCGCATCGAAGTCTATGTCTACAAGGTAGAAGACAATGGTCGTGGGGTTAACGTATTTGTTAGCCGTAGCCATCCAGAAATGATTAAACGTCTCATGGAACAGGAAATTCCAGAAGTATACGATGGAACAGTTGAAATCATGAGTGTTGCCCGTGAAGCTGGAGACCGTACGAAAGTGGCTGTTCGTAGCCATAATCCAAACGTGGATGCCATCGGTACGATCGTTGGTCGTGGTGGTTCAAATATCAAGAAAATCACTAGCAAATTCCATCCAGCTCGTTACGATGCTAAGAATGACCGTATGATTCCTACTGAGGAAAATATTGACGTTATCGAGTGGGTAGCTGATGAAGCGGAATTTATCTACAATGCCCTTGCACCTGCTGAAGTTGACCAAGTATTGTTTGACACGGAAGATGGGAAACATGCTACAGTCGTTGTACCAGATGATAAGTTGTCATTGGCAATTGGTCGTCGTGGTCAAAACGTTCGTTTGGCAGCGCATTTGACAGGATTCCGTATCGACATCAAGTCAGCATCGGAGTATGAAGCTTTTGAAGCAACTCAATATGCAACAGACGAAGTTGTAGAAGAAGTCGAAGAAGAACAAGAATAAGGCAAAAGGAGCAACCATGGCAAAAGCTAGAAAAATACCCTTGCGCAAGTCTGTGGTGTCCGGTGAAATCATCGACAAACGGGATTTGCTCCGTATTGTAAAAAATAAAGAAGGTCAAGTATTTATCGATCCAACAGGCAAGGCAAATGGTCGTGGGGCTTACATCAAGCTTGATAATGATGAGGCAAGCCAAGCTAAGAAACGTCGTGTCTTCGATCGTTCCTTTAGTATGGAAGTGACCGAAGAATTTTACGATGAATTAATTGCCTATGTTGATCATAAGATCAAGAGGAGAGAACTTGGACTCGAATAAGAGACAGAAAATCTTAAATTTATTAGGTTTGGCCCAGCGAGCTGGTCGCCTGGTTTCTGGTGAGGACCTGGTTGTTGAAGCTATTCAAAAAGGGCAGGCAAAGTTGGTGTTTTTAGCCGAAGATGCTGCTGGAAATTTAAGTAAAAAAGTAACAGATAAAAGTCATACCTATCAAGTAGAAGTTGTAACAGTGTTTTCAACACTGGAATTGAGTGCAGCTGTCGGCAAGGCTAGAAAAGTTCTTGCAGTGACAGACGCTGGATTTACAAAGAAGATGAGGTCTATTATGGAATAGAACAGGAGGACAAGGCATTGTCTAAGAAGAGATTGAATGAAATAGCCCGTGAATTAGGCGTAAGCAGTAAGGAAGTTGTTGCTAAGGCTCAAGAATTGGGCTTTGAAGTCAAAAGCCATGCTTCAAGCGTAGATGAAGCAAGTGCTAAACGCCTTGCAGAAAGCTTTGGTGGACAAAAATCAGAGGCAACTAAAGTTGCGACAAAAGTTAGCAAGCCTGAGAAGGTTGATGAAACTCCAAAGGTGGAAACAGCTAAGCTAGAAAAAGCTAAGGAAACACAGCCAGTAGTAAAAGAAGAAGTTGCGACAGCTACAGTACAATCAGCTCCACATCGTCCACAGAGTCGAAACTTTAAGGCAGAACGTGAAGCACGTGCCAAAGAGCAGGCTGCTAAGCGAGCTCAGGGGCAAGGAAAAGGTGGTCAAACTAAATCTGGTCAGGACCGTCGTGATAACCGTCAACAAGGTCAGGGACGTTCAAACAATGAGCGAAATGATCGCCGCGACAATCGTCGTGACCAGCGTCCAGAAGAGCGGAAAGACAACCGATTTGGTGAACGACGCGATAATCGTGCCAGCCGTCGTCAGGACAACCGTCCAGGTCAGTCAGCTCGCTTTGAACAAAGAGAGGCTGCAAAACCAGCAGGACCTAAAATTGACTTCAAAGCGCGTGCTGCTGCTTTGAAAGCAGAACAAAATGCGGAGTATGCTCGTACCAGTGAAGAACGTTTTCGTCAGGCTCAGGAAGCTAAAAAGCAACCTAAGAAGCCAAAAGAAATTAAGTTTGAAGAACCGGTTGTGGAAAGCAAACCATTTGTGAAGCCTGCACCTGTTGCATCGGTACCAGAGCAAGTTGCAGAAACTACTGTAGATACCCGTCGTAAGAAACAAGCTCGACCAGATAAAAAACGTGACTTTAATAGTGACGAAGAAGATGGTCCACGGAAACAACAAAGAAATCGAAATAGTCAAAATCAAGTGAGAAATCAAAGAACAAGTAACTGGAATAACAACAAGAAAAATAAAAAAGGCAAGGCTAACCAACCTGCCAAACCTGTCACAGAACGCAAGTTCCACGAATTGCCAACTGAATTTGAATATACTGCTGGCATGACCGTCGCAGAAATTGCAAAACGGATTAAACGCGAACCTGCTGAAATTGTGAAAAAACTCTTCCTTATGGGAGTTATGGCGACTCAAAACCAATCTTTGGATGGAGATACTATCGAACTCCTCATGGTTGATTATGGTATTGAAGCGAAAGAAAAGGTAGAGGTCGATAACGCAGATATTGAGCGTTTCTTCGTAGAAGAGGGCTACCTCAATGAAGAAGAGATGACAGAACGCCCACCTGTTGTGACTATCATGGGACACGTTGACCATGGTAAAACAACCTTGTTGGATACCCTACGTAATTCTCGTGTTGCTACTGGAGAAGCTGGTGGTATCACACAGCATATCGGTGCCTACCAAATTGAGGAAGCTGGTAAGAAAATTACCTTCTTGGATACTCCAGGACACGCGGCCTTTACTTCTATGCGTGCACGTGGAGCATCTGTTACCGACTTGACCATCCTAGTCGTTGCAGCAGATGATGGTGTCATGCCACAAACAATTGAGGCTATCAACCACTCAAGAGCAGCTAATGTGCCAATCATTGTAGCTATCAACAAGATTGACAAGCCAGGTGCAAACCCAGAGCGTGTCATCGGTGAATTGGCTGAGCACGGTGTTATCTCAACCGCTTGGGGTGGAGAATCTGAATTTGTAGAAATCTCAGCTAAGTTTAACCAAAACATTGATGAATTGTTGGAAACTGTTCTTTTGGTTGCTGAAATTCAAGAACTGAAGGCAGACCCAACTGTTCGTGCGATTGGTACAGTTATCGAAGCGCATTTGGATAAAGGGAAAGGTGCGGTTGCAACCCTCCTCGTTCAACAAGGGACACTTAATGTTCAAGACCCAATCGTTGTCGGAAATACCTTCGGACGTGTTCGTGCCATGACAAACGACCTTGGTCGTCGTGTTAAAACTGCTGGTCCATCTACACCGGTATCTATTACTGGTTTGAACGAAGCTCCTATGGCAGGCGATCACTTTGCAGTTTACGAGGATGAGAAATCAGCTCGTGCAGCAGGTGAAGAACGTGCTAAACGTGCTCTTCTTAAACAGCGTCAAGCAACGCAACGAGTTAGTCTTGAAAACCTCTTTGATACCCTTAAAGCAGGTGAGGTTAAGTCAGTTAATGTGATTATCAAGGCCGACGTACAAGGTTCAGTTGAAGCACTTGCATCATCGCTTCAAAAGATTGAAGTAGAGGGAGTACGTGTCAATATCGTCCACTCTGCAGTCGGAGCTATCAACGAATCAGATATTACTCTTGCGGAAGCTTCAAATGCTCTTGTGATTGGTTTCAACGTTCGTCCAACAGCTGAAGCACGTAACCAAGCTGAAGCAGATGATGTTGAAGTACGTCTTCACAGCATCATTTACAAGGTTATCGAAGAGATGGAAGACGCCATGAAAGGTATGCTTGACCCAGAATATGAAGAAAAAATCATTGGTGAGGCAATCATTCGTGAAACCTTCAAGGTATCCAAAGTTGGAACGATCGGTGGTTTCATGGTTGTTCGTGGTAAAGTTACCCGTGATTCAAGTGTTCGAGTTATCCGTGATGGTGTTGTAGTATTTGATGGCAAACTAGCTAGTTTGAAACGCTATAAAGATGACGTGAAAGAAGTTGGTAATGCCCAAGAGGGTGGTTTGATGATTGAGAACTACAACGACTTGAAAGTTGATGATACCATTGAAGCTTACATCATGGAAGAAATCAAAAAATAATATTTTCTCATTGTCAGAATCATAGACAAGTGATTTTGTCGAGGAAGTGATAATTTAATAGATTTTAGTAGATTTTAAAGCAATAGTTTTTAATCTACTTGGATTATTCAAGCTGGGGAAACTCAGCTTTTCTATCATCTAAGAAAGGAAAGAATATGGCGAATCATTTTCGTACAGACCGTGTCGGGATGGAAATCAAGCGCGAAGTCAATGAGATTTTGCAAAAGAAAGTTCGTGATCCACGTGTGCAGGGAGTGACTATTACAGATGTTCAGATGGTCGGCGATTTGTCAATGGCCAAGGTTTACTACACAATCATGAGTAATTTGGCATCCGATAATCAAAAAGCACAAACGGGTCTTGAAAAAGCGACGGGAACCATTAAGAGAGAACTTGGTCGTAAGTTAACTCTTTATAAAATTCCGGATTTGGTCTTTGAAAAAGACCAATCAATTGAGTACGGTAATAAAATTGATCAAATGTTGCGTGCTCTTGATCAGAAAGATTAACAACAAAAGTCGGATGGAAACATTCGGCTTTTTCTGGCTCGGATGCTTTGTCCATATATGGTGGCGTTTACAAGCCCTCGGAAAGATGTTATACTAATACTCAATGAGAATCAAAAGTAGCCTAGGAAACGAAGTCGAAGATAGAACTCTGTTACTATCTTATTTCAAGGTAACAGGCTGAAAACCTCCACTGGAGCTTTTCACTCATCAAGGCTCTTGACAACGGATAATTTTGGTTTTCGAAGAGTATAAGACCAAAGATAGAGCACAGGAGGAAGTTATGAAAACATTTATTAGTAAACTGATGTTAGTGTCCACGGTTGTACTATTAGGTGCTTGTCAGTCTAATCAGGTAAAAGGTGGTGAGAGTTCTAGTTCTAGTGCTTCAAGCCAAGTTTCAGATAGTTCTAGTTTGCAGCAAGCGTCAACGATAGCATCTAGCTCCGAGACGCAAGCATCCTCAGTGACCACTCCTGAACTAAGTGAGGTATACCAATCAGTTATTGATCGTTATCAAGCGAATATGGGGCAGCCTGCTGAGGCAATCAATCAGGATGAGGTCAGTAGCTATCTGAGCTTATTAACTAGCCAGGGGCAAGAATACAGTGGAATATTTTATAGTTTGTATGATGTCAACCATGATGGTACAGAGGAGCTACTTCTAGCTTTGGACAAGTCGGGAGAATATGTCTTAATTGATCTCTATACTCAGCTTGCCGATGAGAGTCTACGTTTGGTGGATAATTTCCGCAATCTTGGATTTGAAATTGGACCGGACGCCCTACTTCGTCCTTTACAGGATGGAACATACTTATTTGAAGGAGATGGTGTTTTTCGCATTTATCAATACAATGCGATGATTCCAGGTTTAAAACGCATTTCTGAATCAGATACCAATCCTGAAACTTCTCCCTTGCTTGAGTTGAAAAGCTTGAATTGGGTTAAGTTATAGATTTTATCAATGATTATTCCTAGGCTGGGTTTCCCGGCCTTTTGTAGTTCCTAAGAACTTTAAGTTTTCTTTTGGCAATCTTTAATCTTTCTTTTAGGAAGGAAAGGTAAACTAGGAGCATATCAGGAAGGGATACGACTTCCTAAAGAAAGAAAAGGAATCTTTATTATGAAAACAAATCTTAAAAAATTACTTTACTCTGGTGTTACTCTTATGAGTCTAGGTGTCTTAGCAGCATGTTCATCTACTTCAAGTTCAACGACGACTTCAAGCTCAGCAGCAACTAGTCAGACAAGTGTAGCGACAACTTCAAATAATAGCACTTCATCAGATTCGAGCTCGTCATCTATTGACTGGTCAGCCCTTCCAACGACAGAAGTGACGCTTTCAAATGATGGCTTGAAAATTACTGAGGGAGGAACCTATATTTTGACTGGTTCAACAACAGCTGGTGTAACGGTTGAAACAGATGCCAATGTTCGCATCATTCTAGCAGGTGCTGAGATTTCAAGTTCAGATACTGCAGCAATCAATGTTATTAATGCTGATAATGTTGAACTGGAAATCAAAGATGGTACGACGAATACAGTGAAAGATAGCAGCAATCATACAGACACCAATATTGAGGGGGCTATCCATGTTGAAGCAGATTTGACCATCACTGGTAATGGTAGCTTGACAGTTGAGGGGAACTTCCAAGATGGTATTGTATCGACGGACGACCTTGTCGTGAATTCAGGAAACATTACCGTCACTGCAGTAGATGATGGTATCCGTGGTAAGGATTCATTGACAATCAATGGTGGTACAATCAATGTAACAGCAGGTGGAGATGGTATCAAGTCAACAAATGATACAGATACAACTAAAGGATACACAACAATCACAGGTGGTGAAATTACTGTAAAAGCAGGTGATGATGGTATTAAAGCGGAGACGGCTTTGACAATTGACGGAGGTACCATTACAGTATCAGAATCTGCTGAGGCACTGGAAGGTACTAACATCACGATTAATGGTGGTACATTAGATGTTTACGGTTCAGATGATGCTATTAATGCGGCAAGTACAACGTCATCAGATATCTTTATCAAGGTAACTGGCGGTGACTTGAAAGTGGCTGTAGGTAGTGGAGATACGGATGCCTTTGATGCTAATGGAGACATTTATATCTCCGGTGGGACAATTGATGTAACAGCTCAATCTGCTTTTGACTTCGATGGAACTGCTGAATTGACAGGAGGTACTGTGACAGTTAACGGTGAGCAGATTACTCAAATCACAGCAACAGGACCAGGTGCAGGTGGTCACGGTGGCTGGTAATCAATAATAATACAAAAAGGTCTGAGTTGACGAACTCAGACCTTTCGTTTGCTTTCCATATTGGGAAGATTGATTTTGTATTTAATTACCAATAATCGAATGACTAAAGAAATGGTAAAAATGGTGATGAAGGTTGGAATTTGTGGTAATTTCCAATTTACAACGCAAAGATGATAGAGGACTCCTGAGAAAAATGCAAGGACAGCATAGACATCTTCTTTAAGAACAATAGGTGTTTCATTGACGAGTAAATCACGGGCGATTCCGCCTCCGACACCTGTCAAAGCTGCCAGAATACCACTGGTTAGAGCGTTTAGCTGGAGAGAGATGCCAGTACTGGCTCCAATGAGGGCGAAGATGGCTAGACCGATTGCATCAAAGATAAGGTTTGTCTGGGAAAGGAAATGAATCATCTTCTTATCAAGTGGTTTGTCCTGCTTTAGATTGATAACAATCAAGTACATGCTAATCGCTACTCCGAGAGATAAATAGATGGCTGTAGGATCGGTCAGAGCAGTAGGAATGCGATTGGCCATCGTATCTCGAATAATTCCCCCACCAACGGCGGTAATGATGCCGAGCAAGCTAATTCCAAAAATATCTAACTTTTTCTTAAATCCTTTTACGGCCCCCGAAACAGCAAATGCGATAGTGCCTACGTAGTTACAAATCATAAGAAATAAATCGAATTCCATAAGAACCTCCGTACCTATATTAACAGAAAGAAAGACGGCGTGCAAGCTCATTTTAAAGTTTGTGAAAAAAGTTTCAAACAAGGAAAATAAACCTTTTTGGAATTTGTGAAAAAACGCACTAAATCAATGTTTTCACGAAAATTTCTGTAAAAAGAAAACGGTTCAATTACTTGCCATTTGTGAAATATTGGTCTATCATAGTACAGAAAGAGAAAAAACTTTGGAGGAAATTATGGTATCTATCACAAAAGAACAACATTTGGACATGTTCTTGAAAATGCAACAAATCCGTGATGTTGATATGAAATTAAATAAATTAGTGCGTCGCGGTTTCGTACAAGGTATGACTCACTTCTCAGTCGGTGAAGAAGCTGCAGCTGTTGGACCTATTGCTGGATTGACAGATGAGGACATCATCTTCTCACATCACCGTGGTCACGGTCACGTTATTGCAAAAGGTATTGACATCAATGGCATGATGGCTGAGCTTGCTGGTAAGGCAACTGGTACATCAAAAGGTCGTGGTGGTTCTATGCACTTGGCAAACGTTGAAAAAGGAAACTTTGGTTCAAACGGTATCGTAGGTGGTGGTTATGCCCTTGCAGTTGGTGCAGCCCTTACGCAACAATACCTTGGTACAGATAACATTGTTATTGCCTTCTCAGGTGATTCAGCTACTAACGAAGGTTCCTTCCATGAATCAATGAACTTGGCGGCAGTTTGGAACTTGCCAGTTATCTTCTTCATTACAAACAACCGTTACGGTATCTCAACAGATATTTCTTACTCAACTAAGATTCCTCATCTCTACCAACGTGCAGCAGCATACGGTATTCCAGGTCATTATGTTGAGGATGGTAACGACGTTATTGCTGTTTATGAAAAAATGCAAGAAGTTATCGAGTACGTTCGTGCAGGAAATGGTCCTGCCATGGTTGAGGTTGAGTCATACCGCTGGTTTGGTCACTCAACTGCCGATGCAGGTGTGTACCGTACAAAAGAAGAAGTCAACGAGTGGAAAGCAAAAGACCCACTTAAGAAATACCGCAAATACTTGACAGAAAACAAGATTGCGACTGACGAAGAATTGGATGCCATCGAAGCACAAGTTGCAGAACAAGTAGAAGCATCTGTGAAATTCGCACAAGAAAGCCCAGATCCAGACATCTCAGTAGCTTACGAAGATGTTTTCGTAGACTAACGTAAGAAGTTTGACTAAGCTCTAAAGAGCAAGTCAAACTAGGGTAGCTCACCAAGGTGGACTACCTGCTTACAGGAGGAGAACAAAGTTCTCCCTATCGGGAAGACCTTCAAACATTTCCCAAATGTTTGAAGCTAACTTCGCCTATTCAGCAATATCGGCTGAATAGTCTCCGTGTCGTAAGTAACGTCAGAGTTTAAGGGAAAGTCAAACTGAGGTGTCTTAAGCAGGGACTATAGACAATTACATTGTGGTAATTGTTTGATCTTCCTTAGTACAGTAAAGATAAATTGATATAAATTAGGAGTAAAAAATGGCTGAAACAAAAGTAATGGCCTTGCGTGAAGCGATTAACTTGGCTCAAAGCGAAGAAATGCGTAAGGATGAAAAAGTATTCTTGATGGGTGAAGACGTAGGTATCTACGGTGGTGACTTCGGTACATCTGTTGGTATGTTGGACGAATTTGGTCCAAAACGCGTTCGCGACACGCCTATCTCTGAGGCAGCAATCGCTGGTTCTGCGGTTGGTGCAGCTCAAACAGGTCTTCGTCCAATCGTTGACTTGACCTTCATGGACTTCGTAACCATCGCCCTTGATGCGATTGTTAACCAAGCGGCTAAAACCAACTACATGTTTGGTGGTGGCTTGAAAACACCTGTAACCTTCCGTGTGGCATCTGGTTCAGGTATCGGTTCAGCGGCACAGCACTCACAATCTCTTGAAGCTTGGTTGACTCACATCCCAGGTATCAAAGTTGTTGCACCTGGTACAGCTAACGATGCAAAAGGTCTCTTGAAATCATCTATCCTTGACAACAACCCAGTTATCTTCTTGGAGCCAAAAGCACTTTACGGTAAAAAAGAAGAAGTTAACTTGGACCCAGATTTCTACATCCCACTTGGTAAGGGTGAAATCAAACGTGAAGGTACGGATGTAACTATTATTTCATACGGTCGTATGTTGGAACGTGCCTTGAAAGCGGCTGAAGAAGTAGCTGCAGAAGGCATCAGCGTAGAAGTGGTTGACCCACGTACCCTTATCCCATTGGATAAAGAATTGATCATCGAATCTGTGAAGAAAACTGGTAAGGTTATCTTGGTTAACGATGCTTACAAAACAGGTGGTTTCATCGGTGAAATCGCATCAATCATCACAGAAAGCGAAGCCTTTGACTACTTGGATGCACCAATCATCCGTATCGCTTCAGACGATGTACCAGTTCCTTACGCAAACATTCTTGAAAACGCAGTATTGCCAAACGTAGAGAAAATCAAAGCGGCAATCTACAAGCAAGTAAACAAGGGTTAATCTTATCGTCATCCGCTTATCTTTTCTGGCTATGTTGATTTGGCTTGCCTAAGGTCAGTTATGCCTGCACAAAATTGACTTGTCAGAAAAGCAATCGGAAAGATGATAACCCTAATATGCTAGAAATAAAGTGTTCTAGCATGACTAAGAATGCTTGGAAAAGAATTAAGCCACTTCGATCATCGAAGTCTGGTTTGGTTCTTGACAAGGTAAGAAACTGAAAGAAAGGAATTGAACCCGTCCGGAAGACTTGGAAAAAAGATAAATCGCTACGAAAATGAGGATTTTCTATTTTTCAATCGTTTTCTGTTCGGACTTGGTATCTTAATAATGGCTATTGAAATCATTATGCCTAAGCTCGGTGTGGACATGCAAGAAGGTGAAATCATCGAGTGGAAAAAACAAGAGGGCGATTTTGTCAACGAAGGCGACGTCATCTTGGAAATGATGTCTGACAAGACCAGCATGGAGCTGGAAGCAGAAGAGTCAGGCGTCCTATTGAAAATTGTTCACGGAAACGGTGCTACCGTTCCTGTAACAGAAGTTATTGCCTACATCGGTGCTGAAGGTGAGACGGTTGAAGCCGGCGCTTCAGCTGCACCTGCTGTTGAACCAGCAGCGGCTATTGAAGAAGTACCTGCAGGTCGTACACCAGTGATTGTTGCTCCTGCAACTGCTGCCAAACCACAAGGTGGTGGCAAGGTTCGTGCGACTCCAGCAGCACGTAAATTGGCGCGTGAGCTTGGAATTGACTTGGGTCTGGTTCCAGGAACAGGTGCTAACGGTCGTGTCCACAAGGTTGACGTTGAAGACTTTAAGGGAGCAGCTCCAAAAGCAACACCGCTTGCAGCCCGTATTGCAGCAGATCAAGGTGTTGACTTGTCAACTCTTACTGGTTCAGGTGTCAATGGTAAGATTGTCAAGAACGACGTTCTTGCAGTACTTGCTCCTGCAGCTGTAGAAACTGCTGCTCCAGCACCAAAAGCAGAAGAAAAACCAGCTAAAGAATTGCCAGAAGGCGTTGAAATCATCAAGATGAGCCCAATGCGTAAGGCGATTTCAAAAGGTATGGTCAACTCTTACTTGACTGCTCCGACATTTACACTTAACTACGATATTGACATGACCAACCTCATGGCACTTCGTAAGCAAGTCCTTGAGCCAATCATGAATAAGACTGGTTTGAAAGTAACCTTTACAGATTTGATCGGTCTTGCGGTTGTTCGTACTTTGATGAAAGAAGAACACCGCTACATGAACGCATCTTTGATTAACGATGCACAAGAAATCGAATTACACAAGTTCGTCAACCTTGGTATCGCAGTAGGTCTAGATGATGGCTTGGTGGTGCCAGTTGTTCACGGCGCAGATAAGATGAGCTTATCTGACTTTGTGGTGGCTTCGAAAGATGTCATCAAGAAGGCTCAATCTGGTAAGTTGAAGGGGGCTGAAATGTCAGGTTCGACCTTCTCTATCACCAACTTGGGTATGTTTGGTACTAAAACCTTTAACCCAATCATCAACCAACCAAACTCAGCAATCCTTGGTGTAGCATCAACTGTTCAAACACCAGTTGTTATCGACGGCGAAATCAAAATCCGTCCAATCATGGCACTCTGCTTGACCATCGACCACCGTATCATTGATGGTATGAATGGTGCTAAGTTCATGGTTGACTTGAAGAACTTGCTGGAAAACCCATTGGAATTGTTGATCTGAGATAAGATGCAAAAGGCGTTAAGAAAACCGTATGAAAATAGGAAATCAACGATGTGCCTTGAGGCACGAGGCGATTTATCTTTTTCAATAGGTTTTTAGCCTGTGCTCAATTTGGTAAAGAGAAAAAATAAAGAAAGGGAATAAGAGCGAGAGAGTTTTAGCAATTGAACCCGAGCGGAAAGCTCGGAAAAATAGATAAATCGTTTAGAAAATCAGGATTTTCTACGATTTCCTAATTTTTCAGTCGCTTTCTCTTCGCTCTTGGTATCTTAAACATGGCAATTGAAATTATTATGCCGAAACTTGGTGTCGATATGCAAGAAGGCGAAATCATCGAGTGGAAAAAACAAGAGGGTGATTTTGTCAACGAGGGTGATGTTATCTTGGAGATGATGTCAGACAAGACAAGCATGGAATTGGAAGCGGAAGAATCAGGTGTTCTTTTGAAAATCGTTCATGGTAACGGTGCAACTGTTCCTGTAACAGAAGTCATTGCTTACCTTGGTGCAGAAGGTGAAACTGTTGAAGTGGGTGCTGCACCTGCTCCAGCTGAAGTTGCTCAAGCAACTGCCGACTTGAAAGCAGCTGGTTTGGAAGTACCTGCAGCTCCTGCAACAGCTCCACAAGCTCCTAAGGCTGAATTGGCAGCTGACGAGTACGACATGGTTGTTGTCGGTGGTGGTCCTGCTGGTTACTACGCTGCTATTCGTGGTGCTCAATTGGGCGGTAAAATCGCTATCGTTGAGAAATCAGAATTTGGTGGTACTTGCTTGAACAAGGGTTGTATCCCAACTAAGACCTACCTTAAAAACGCTGAAATCCTTGACGGCTTGAAGATCGCAGCTGAGCGCGGTATCAACCTTGCTTCAACTAACTACACCGTTGATATGGACAAGACAGTTGACTTCAAGAACAAGGTTGTGAAGACATTGACTGGTGGCGTTCAAGGTCTCTTGAAAGCTAATAAAGTGACTATCTTCAACGGTCTTGGTCAAGTAAATCCTGATAAGACTGTTGTTATTGGCGACAAGGTTATCAAAGGTCGTAGCATCATTCTTGCAACAGGTTCTAAAGTATCACGTATCAACATCCCAGGTATTGATTCTAAGTTGGTATTGACTTCTGATGATATTCTTGATTTGCGTGAAATTCCTAAGTCACTCACTGTTATGGGTGGTGGCGTAGTCGGTGTGGAACTTGGTCTGGTTTACGCATCATACGGAACAGAAGTAACCGTTGTTGAAATGGCTGACCGTATCATTCCAGGTATGGACCGCGAAGTGTCTGTTGAATTGCAAAAAGTCCTTTCTAAGAAAGGTATGAAATTCTTGACATCCGTTGGTGTATCTGAAATCGTTGAAGCTAACAACCAATTGACAATCAAATTGAACGACGGTTCAGAAATCGTTTCTGAAAAAGCCCTTCTTTCAATCGGACGTGTACCACAATTGGCTGGTCTTGAAAATCTTAACCTTGAGTTGGATCGCGGTCGTATCAAGGTTAATGCATACCAAGAAACTTCTATCCCAGGCATCTACGCACCAGGTGATGTCAACGGTACTAAGATGTTGGCACACGCTGCTTACCGTATGGGTGAAGTGGCAGCTGAAAATGCGATCCACGGTAACCACCACAAAGCTAAATTGGACTTCACACCAGCAGCGGTGTACACACACCCAGAAATCGCTATGGTTGGTTTGACTGAAGACCAAGCAATCGAGAAATACGGTAAAGAAAACATCCTTATCGGTCGCAACAGCTTCACTGGTAACGGTCGTGCAATCGCTTCTAACGAAGCACACGGTTTCGTAAAAGTTATCGCTGATAAGAAATACCATGAAATCCTTGGTGTCCACATCATCGGTCCAGTTGCAGCTGAAATGATCAACGAAGCAGCAACCATCATGGAATCTGAATTGACAGTTGACGACGTGGCAGCATCTATCCACGGTCACCCAACCTTCTCAGAAGTGATGTACGAAGCCTTCCTTGATGTGCTTGGTGTTGCGATCCACAATCCACCAAAACGTAAATAATAAGAGCCTCTAAAATACAGTAGAGAGACAGGTCTTCGGACTTGTCTTTTGTTATCGTTTCCACTATAATAAAAATTAGTTAACAATAAAGGAGTTTTGCATGAAATACATCGTAAACAACAGCAATGACCCAGCCTATAATATTGCCCTCGAAGCCTATGCCTTCAAGGAATTAACAGATATTGACGAAATTTTTATTCTCTGGATCAATGAGCCTGCCATCATTATCGGTAAGCATCAGAATGCTATTGAAGAAATCAACAAGGAATTCACAGACGAAAAGGGCATCCATGTTGTTCGCCGTCTGTCAGGTGGTGGCGCTGTCTATCATGACCTCAACAACCTTAACTACACCATTATCTCTAACAAGGCAGACGAGGGAGCTTTTGATTTCAAAACCTTCTCCAAGCCTGTGATTGATACCCTTGCGACACTAGGTGTTGAGGCGAATTTCACCGGCCGTAATGACCTGGAAATTGACGGCAAGAAAATCTGTGGTAATGCCCAAGCCTATGCTAAAGGTCGCATGATGCACCACGGTTGCTTGCTCTTTGATGTGGATATGTCAGTCCTCGCAAGCGCCCTCAAGGTCAGCAAGGACAAGATTGAGTCTAAGGGAGTCAAGTCAGTCCGTGCCCGTGTGACCAACATCAACAACGAACTGCCAGAGAAGATGACGGTCTTGGACTTCAAAGATGCTATCCTCAACCAGATGAAGCTAGAATATCCAGATATGGACGAGTATGTCTTGTCAGAAGATGACTTGGCCCGTATCCAAGAAATCCGTGATACCCAGTTTGCGACATGGGATTGGACCTACGGTCAAACACCAGAATACACGGTTGAGCGTAGCGTTCGTTATCCAGCTGGTAAAATCACAACCTACATCAAGGCTGAAAAATCCGTCATCGAATCCATCAAGATTTACGGAGACTTCTTCGGTATCGGTGATGTATCAGATATTGAAGATTTGCTGGTAGGCACTCGCTACGAATACGCAGATGTCCTAGCGAAACTCCAAGAAATCGACACAACACACTATTTCTCACGCATGACAACAGAAGAAGTAGCAAAAGCGATTGTAGCTTAATCCATAGGGCTGCCCTTTGTTTGGGCAGTCTTTATTTTTTGTGAAAATGTTTTCGGAAAACTGTTTTCGCTTGCACATTTTCTATATTATGGTATAATTATTTTCTGTGAGTATCCCTCACTTACTCGTGGCTAGACCATGAGTCATTAGACCAAAAGGAGGAACATATCAATGGCTAAATACGAAATTCTTTATATTATTCGTCCAAACATTGAAGAAGAAGCTAAAAACGCTTTGGTAGCACGCTTTGACTCTATCTTGACTGACAACGGTGCAACTATCGTTGAATCAAAAGCATGGGAAAAACGTCGCCTTGCATACGAAATCAAAGATTTCCGCGAAGGTTTGTACCACATCGTTAACGTTGAAGCTAACAACGATGAAGCTCTTAAAGAGTTTGACCGTTTGTCAAAAATCAACGGCGACATTCTTCGTCACATGATTGTCAAACTTGACGCGTAAGAAGGTGTTGTATGATTAATAATGTAGTATTGGTTGGTCGTATGACCCGTGATGCAGAACTTCGTTATACTCCGTCTAATCAAGCTGTTGCGACTTTTACTTTGGCGGTTAACCGCAATTTTAAAAATCAAAACGGTGAGCGTGAAGCGGACTTTATCAACGTAGTCATTTGGCGTCAACAAGCTGAGAATTTGGCGAATTGGGCTAAGAAAGGTGCTCTGATTGGTGTTACAGGTCGTATCCAGACTCGTAGCTATGACAATCAGCAAGGGCAACGTGTCTACGTTACTGAGGTAGTTGCAGAAAGTTTCCAACTCTTGGAAAGCCGTACTGCCCGTGAAGGTCAAGGTGGAGGCTATTCAGCTGGCAACTCGTTTGCTGGAGGAAATGACTATAACTCACCTTATCAAGCACCTGCACAATCTACACCAAACTTCGCTCGAGAAGAAAGTCCATTTGGAGCAAGCAATCCAATGGACATATCAGACGATGACCTACCATTCTAGGTCAAAAATTAATAATATAAAGGAGAACACACATGGCTCAACAACGTCGTGGCGGTTTCAAACGCCGTAAAAAAGTTGACTATATCGCAGCTAACAAAATTGAATATGTTGATTACAAAGATACTGAGCTTCTTAGCCGTTTCATTTCTGAACGTGGAAAAATCCTTCCACGCCGTGTAACTGGAACTTCAGCTAAAAACCAACGTAAAGTAACAACAGCTATCAAACGTGCTCGCGTTATGGCTCTTTTACCATTCGTAAACGAAGATTAAAAAAACAACCCCGACGGGTTGTTTTTTCATGAGCTCGGAAATTAGAAGGCGAATTGAGACCCTGACGGGTCTTTTTAGCTTGTGCCCTAGAAACTGGAAAGGCGCAATCGCCCTGTGTGGCGATTTTTTCTTGCGCTCTAGAAATGCGAAAAGTGCAATAACAGAATGGTTCATTTTTCATGAGCTCGAAATTAAGAAAATGAATTAAGTTCTTGAATGGACTGTTTCAACCCGAGCCAAGAAGTTAGAAAGCGAGGCACGGTCTGGGGATAGACTATTTTAGCAGAGTACATAGATAAGTGATAGCGGATAAAGTTCTCGGGTGATTTGATAGCTGGACTGTATAGATAAACAAAAGCGACTGGAATATTCCAATCGCTTTGTTTTATTATTGAACTGGGGACATGGCATTGCGAATGTTATATTTCTTTTTCAAGAGGTAGCGTGCACCGAAAGCAGCAGCTCCGATAAGAATAGTAACAAGCGGAGGGAGAACTGGATTAAATGCGGCTGGAATCAGTGCTGCTAGAATGAAAACGACTGACCAAGCCAGCGTAGCAAGTCCGAGAAAAGCGATAGCTTTCAGCAATTTAGGACGTTGCCCAGTTTTAATTTGTTCTCTATAAACGAAATGGTACATCAAGTACATCCCTGCACCAACACCGAAACCGATGACAAATAAGGTCAATAGCCCATACTGTGCACCTTGGCCAAAAAGATTCATCAAACCATTGATACCAGCAATAATTGCAAGCATGAAAAGACTAGAATCTAGCCACATCAACCATGGATTTTCATTGTATTCCACTTGGTCTTTCTTTTCCTGTTCAGAAATTGTCTTACTAGCAGCCCACTCACTTGGTGCTCCATAGAGATTACGGGCAGTCACGCCAGTTTTTTGCTTTTCAATGATAGTTGGTAAAATTTCTTCCAAGAGTTCTTTGATTTCGCTATCAGACTTTCCATCTTTAATCAGTTGGTTGGTCGCAATATGGATAAATTCTTGGTTCTTTTTTGTTAATCCGTTGATTTCTGTAAATGACATGTTAATCTCCTTAGGTTAAAACCATCTCTTACGGATGAAGTAGAAGGTGAGTGATAGGCTGATTGCAAATGCGAAGAGGATAATCCACCAAAAAGCATAGGGAATATCGTTAAAAGGAATGATGTTGTCCTTAAAGTTCATACCGTATGCAGAGAAGACCATGGTTGGGATAGAGAGAACGATTGTCACTAATGCCAAGGTTTTCATGATGGTATTCTGGTTGTTAGAAATGATAGAAGCAAAGGCATGGGTCATAGAGTTCAGGATGGAACCATAGATGTCTGCCATCTCAATGGCCTGTTGGGTTTCGACCAAGGTATCTTCAAGCAAATCCTCATCCTCTTCATACTTACGGAGTAGACGTGAGGAACTAGCAAGTTTTTTGACCAAACGCTCATTGGTTTTGAGGGAAGCCTTGAAGTAGACGATGGTTTTTTCCAATTCCATGAGTACAATTAATTCTTCATTTCGAGTAGCCTCATGGAGTTGCTTCTCAATCTCTTCGCTCTTTCTGTCAATGGTCCGTAGGGCTGACAAGTAGAGTTGAGCATTGCGGTAGAGAATTTGGAAAACGAAACGAGACTTCATGAAAGTGAAGAAATTTCGTAGACGACGATGGATAAACTGCTCAAACAGTGGCAACGGTTCCAAACAAGTCGTGATAATCGCATCATCTGTTAGAATAATTCCCAAAGGAATAGTAATATAATATGTCTTGTTGTTTCGTTCTTCAAGAATTGGGACGTCGACCAGGATGAGCGTATAGTCATCTTCGACAGTGATACGAGAGGATTCTTCCGCATCGAGCGGTGCTCGCAGGTCAGCGATGTCAATTTTATAGTGCTCAGCCACTTCCATAGACTCGCTCTGGGAGGGGTTGACCAAATTAATCCAAGCCCCTGGTTCAAAGGTTTGGATTTCTTCTAAATCAGTCATGGTTGATAGAAAAATTTGTTTCATATCTTTGCCCTCCTTTTATCTTTGTTGCGTTAACGCAACCTCTATTATACCAAAAAATGTGCAGTTTCGGAAAGGTTTTATATAGAAATGTGTTATAATATGTAGACATTTAAGCGAATAAGTTGTACGGACTTTTCCTTATTCCGTATACCATAGCTTAGAGCCTCTTAAGAAAGGAATTGAATGCGTGCTAAAAGCCTAGCAAAAAAGATACGCAGTCGTTTCAGCTTCAGCTGATTACGGATGTGGATGCTGTAAAGTGCAAATCTTCTTGTGTGTTTGGCACACTTTGCAGATTTCCTATTTTTGTATAGTTTTCTTAACGTGAGATTTTCAAAACGATATTTTTTGAAAATCGAGCCAATACAAGATATAGAAATTGCCATAGGCAGTTTCGTCTGGTGTCGCGGAGTTAATCGACCGTCACCAGTTATCTTGTGAACGCACTTATGTTAGAAAGGAATTGAACACGGGCTAATGATGTTGGTGTAATGAGGAAAACTGCGTTTTCCCTATTTCCCGATCGTAACAGTCTCCCAGACTGTTACAACGCCCTTTGTATCTTTAGAAAGGATTTGAATGCGTGCTAAAAGCGTCGAGAAAAAGACAAAATGTTTTGTCACGAAGTGACGTCACATTTTCCTATTTTCTTCTCGCTTTCTTAACGCACTTATATCATGTTATGCAAGAAAATATTGTGATTCATGGGGCGCGTGCCCATAATTTAAAAAATATTGATGTGACCATTCCGCGTGAGAAGTTGGTGGTGGTGACTGGTTTGTCGGGGTCTGGTAAGTCGAGTTTGGCTTTTGATACCTTGTATGCCGAAGGTCAACGCCGTTATGTAGAGTCTTTGTCTGCCTATGCTCGTCAGTTCTTGGGCAACATGGACAAGCCCGATGTGGATTCCATAGAGGGTCTCAGCCCTGCTATTTCCATAGACCAAAAAACAACCTCGCGTAACCCGCGTTCGACGGTTGGAACGGCAACGGAAATCAATGACTATCTCCGCCTGCTTTATGCTCGGGTCGGGGTACCTTACTGTATCAATGGTCATGGTGCAATTGCGGCTTCTTCGGTGGAACAAATCGTTGATGAGGTCTTGGAATTGCCTGAACGCCAGCGTTTGCAGATTTTAGCCCCTATTGTGCGAAAGAAAAAGGGGCAGCACAAGACCATTTTTGAGAAAGTGCAGAAGGATGGCTATGTTCGGGTCCGGGTCAATGGTGATGTCTATGATGTGTCGGAAGTGCCTGAATTGTCCAAGAGTAAGGCTCACAACATTGAGGTCGTGGTCGATCGGATTGTCATCAAAGAAGGCATTCGTTCGCGACTTTTTGACTCCATTGAGGCGGCTCTGCGGATTGCGGACGGCTATGTCATCATCGATACTATGGATGAGAAGGAACTGCTTTTCTCTGAGTACTATGCCTGTCCAGTTTGTGGCTTTACGGTGCCTGAGTTGGAGCCTCGTCTTTTCTCATTCAATGCTCCTTTTGGGTCTTGTAGCGACTGTGACGGTTTGGGCATGAAGCTAGAAGTGGATACAGATTTGATTGTCCCAGATGCCAGCAAGACCTTGCGTGAGGGTGCTTTGGCTCCTTGGAATCCAATCTCTTCCAACTATTATCCTCAGATGCTGGAGCAAGCTATGAACCATTTTGGTGTGGACATGGACAAGCCTTTCGAGGAATTGACAGAAGAGGAGAAGAACCTGATTTTCAATGGTTCTGACGGAAAAGAATTCCATTTCCATTATGAAAATGAGTTCGGTGGAGTGCGTGATATTGACATTCCATTTGAAGGCTTGATTACTAACATTAACCGCCGCTACCGTGAAACCAATAGTGATTACACGCGGACTGTCATGAAGGCCTATATGAATGAATTGACCTGTGGGACCTGCCACGGCTATCGCCTCAATGACCAAGCTCTTTCTGTTAAAGTTGGTGGCGAGCAAGGACTTCATATCGGGCAGTTGTCTGACTTGTCCGTAGCAGATCATCTGGAAGTCATTGAAAATCTGACCTTGTCTGAAAATGAAGCAACCATTGCGACACCGATTGTCAAGGAAATCAAGGACCGCCTGTCCTTCCTTAATAACGTTGGTCTCAACTATCTGACTCTTTCACGAGCAGCAGGTACGCTTTCGGGTGGGGAGAGTCAGCGGATCCGTCTGGCAACCCAGATTGGCTCCAACCTGTCTGGTGTTCTCTATATTCTGGATGAGCCATCGATTGGTTTGCACCAGCGGGACAATGACCGCCTCATTGCCAGTCTGAAAAAGATGCGAGATTTGGGAAATACCTTGATTGTGGTGGAGCACGATGAGGACACCATGCGGGAGGCGGACTGGTTGATTGATATCGGTCCAGGTGCAGGTGTCTTCGGTGGAGAAATCGTTGCTTCTGGAACGCCTGCCCAAGTAGCCAAAAACAAGAAATCAATCACAGGCCAGTACCTGTCTGGCAAACGAGAAATTCCAGTGCCTCTAGAACGCCGTGTCGGAAATGGTCGTTTCCTGGAGGTAACAGGTGCCAAGGAAAACAACCTGCAGGATGTGACGGTCCGTTTCCCACTCGGAAAATTTGTGGCGGTGACAGGGGTGTCTGGCTCTGGTAAGTCAACTCTGGTCAACTCTATTTTGAAAAAAGCTATCGCCCAGAAACTTAATCGCAATTCGGACAAGCCAGGCAAGTTCAAGTCCATTTCTGGAATTGAACATTTGGATCGCCTGATTGATATTGACCAAAGTCCGATTGGACGGACACCGCGTTCCAACCCAGCTACCTATACAGGTGTCTTTGACGATATTCGTGACCTCTTTGCCCAGACCAATGAAGCGAAAATCCGTGGCTACAAGAAGGGGCGTTTCTCCTTTAACGTCAAAGGTGGTCGTTGTGAAGCCTGTTCGGGTGACGGGATTATCAAGATCGAAATGCACTTCCTGCCAGATGTCTTTGTGCCTTGTGAAGTCTGTCATGGGCACCGCTACAATTCTGAAACCTTGGAAGTACACTACAAGGAGAAAAATATCGCTCAGGTCCTTGATATGACGGTCAATGATGCGGTCGAGTTCTTCAAACACATTCCAAAAATCGAACGCAAGCTCCGCACCATTCAAGATGTGGGCTTGGGCTATGTGACTTTGGGACAACCTGCGACAACCCTGTCAGGTGGGGAGGCCCAGCGGATGAAATTGGCTTCTGAACTCCACAAGCGGTCAACTGGTAAGTCCCTCTATATCTTGGATGAGCCAACGACTGGCCTGCATACTGAGGACATTGCCCAGTTGCTCAAGGTCTTGGCCCGATTTGTCGATGACGGCAACACTGTCCTTGTCATCGAGCACAATCTGGATGTCATTAAGACAGCAGACCACATTATCGACATGGGACCGGAAGGCGGTGTCGGTGGCGGTACTGTTGTCGCGACAGGAACACCAGAAGAAGTTGCTCAAAATCCAGCCAGCTTTACGGGTCAGTATCTGAAAATGAAGTTGAAATAAGCAAGTAAAAAAGAGCCGTCGGCTCTTTTTTACTGCTCTTTATCCATATTATTCAAGGCATAGTCACAGGCCTGAATGACAAAACTGGAGAAGCTTACATCCTTTCTTACGATTGCTTCCTCGATTCTATCTACCAACTCTGACGGAAATCGAATGGTTTTGATTTCTGTTTCTTTTTTATCTGATTTTAATTTAAATGCCATTTATTTGCTCCTTGTAACAAGTGTATAGCGAAATAAATCAATATGAAATATTGCAAATTGTATTACTAAATGTATTGCAAAAATAAATAGTGTGTAGTAAAATATATCTAACAATAAATAAAGGAGCACATATGTTTAAGAAATTCTTGTTTTTATGTATAGTCTTTTTTGCAAGCATTAGTTTGGTAGCATGTGGAGGAACTAGCGAAACAACAGATACAAATAAAATTGCAATTCCAGTGGGTTCAAGTCCTGAAGAAGCAGACTACCAGTCCGTTCAAAAACAATTAGAGGATGCCGGCTTTGAAAATGTATCAACACAGAAAATCGAAGATTTGACCTTTGGAATTTTTACTAAAGATGGAGAGATTGAAAAGATTACTGTAAATGGTAACGAAAGTTTTTCAAAGGGCGACTTGTTTGAAAAAGATGTCTCTATTACGATTCACTATCATACTTTTAAAGACTATAATAATTCTGAGGAAAGTAAAGAAAGTAGTAGTGAAGAGAGTAGTTCAAGCTTAAAAAGTTCATCTTCTAGTTCTGAGCAAGAAGTAAGTACTGAAACTAGCTCTAGTCAGACAGAGCAACAAACACAGGTAATCACCCCAGATAATCCAGAGTTTGCCTATATTTTAAATAATTTTGACGAGGCAAAAACTCAAGAGTTTGTTGAAAAATATAAAGGACAAATTGTAGAATTTGATGGACATGTTGCTTACATGCATTCTCATGAAAACTATAAGACCAGGTTTGATTTTCTGCTCAATGTGGGTGATTGGGAAGAAGGGAATTATGTAGGAATAATGGCGTTTGAGAATCTTGCTTTCCATGAATTGAAGTTTGTAGATGAAACTGATACAGTTTCTACAGGGACAAATTTACACATTAAAGCTCGGATTATTAATGCAGCGAAAAAAGGTCAATTAATTTACTTAGAACCTGTTGAGCTTCGTTCACGCTAATTATGAGGCTACTGTCTGTAGGCAGTAGTTTTTCTTATCTAATATTTTCTGCTATAATAGTTAAAAAATCATTGGAGGAATAGGATGCAAAAAAGACTTGAAAAATTCGAAGCAAAATTAGCTCAATCAACTGTTGATGGAATCTTGGTGACTGGTCAAAACAATATTTACTACCTAACTGGTTTTTGGGGAACAGAGGCGACAGTCTTCATCAGTGGCAAGCGTCGCTTGTTTGTGACTGATTCGCGTTATACCTTGATAGCCAAGGCATCAGTAAAAGGTTTTGATATTATTGAGAGCCGTTTTGCCCTTGAAGAGATTGCAAAGGTGATTAAGGAAGATGGGCTTGAAACCATTGGTTTTGATAGCGAGGTGACCTACGGTTTCTATCAAAGTCTGACCAATATTTTTGAGGGTTATCAACTAGTTGCTATGTCAAACTTTATCGAAGACTTGCGCATGATTAAGGATGAGAAAGAAATTGCGACCATTCGCCGTGCATGTCAAATTTCGGACCAGGCTTTTATTGATGTTCTTGACTTTATCAAACCAGGTCAGACGACTGAGATGGACGTCAATCATTTCCTTGACCACCGCATGCGTCAACTCGGTGCAGAAGGGGCATCATTTGAGTTCATCGTGGCATCTGGCTACCGCTCTGCTATGCCTCATGGAAGAGCGTCTGAAAAGGTTATCCAAACTGGTGAGACCTTGACGCTGGATTTTGGTTGCTATTACCAGCATTATGTCAGCGATATGACACGGACCATCCATATCGGTCATGTGACAGATCAAGAGCGTGAGATTTATGATGTGGTCTTGCGTGCCAATAAGGCTTTAATTGAGCAGGCCAAGGAAGGAGTCACCTACCGCGAGTTTGACGCTATTCCTCGTGAGATTATCAATGCGGCGGGGTACGGAGCCAACTTTACACATGGCATCGGTCACGGTATCGGTTTAGATATTCATGAGTATCCGTATTTTGGAAAATCTGACGAGACTATCAAGGCAGGTATGGTCTTGACGGATGAGCCTGGTATCTATTTGGATGACAAATATGGTGTCCGTATCGAAGATGACCTATTGATTACGGAAAACGGTTGTGAAGTCTTGACATTAGCTCCCAAGGAATTGATTGTCATTTGAGAAATTTGACAGTTTGTGGTAGAATAAAACGAATAAATAAAATTTGAAGAGGTATTCAATACAATGATTGAAGCAAGTAAACTTAGAGCAGGTATGACCTTCGAAGCTGAAGGTAAATTGATTAAAGTTTTGGATGCAAGCCACCACAAACCAGGTAAAGGAAACACCATCATGCGTATGAAATTGCGTGATGTACGTACAGGTTCAACCTTCGATACAACTTACCGTCCAGATGAAAAATTTGAACAAGCTATTATCGAAACAGTTCCAGCACAGTACCTTTACCAAATGGATGACACAGCTTATTTCATGAATACTGAGACTTACGATCAGTATGAAATTCCAGTAGCGACTATCAAAGAAGAATTGCTCTATATCTTGGAGAATTCCGATGTGAAGATCCAGTTCTACGGAACAGAAGTGATCGGTGTTACTGTACCAACAACTGTTGAATTGGTCGTTGCAGAAACACAACCATCTATCAAAGGTGCGACTGTTACAGGTTCAGGTAAACCAGCTACGATGGAAACAGGTCTTGTCGTCAACGTACCAGACTTTATCGAAGCAGGTCAAAAACTCATTATCAACACAGCTGAAGGAACTTACGTATCACGTGCTTAATCGTTTCCTCTTAAGAAAGGAGAGCCTATGACAACAGAATATCAAGGCGAGATTGTTATCGCACCTCGCGTCCTTGAAGTAATTACAGGCATTGCTGCAGCGAAAGTTGATGGAGTACATTCCCTTCAAAATAAGCGTGTAGCAGACAGTTGGTCAAAAACATCGTTAAATAAAGGTGTTTATCTTGAAACTGACGAGGAAGGTCGAGTGACTGCGGATATTTACGTCTATCTAGAATATGGTGTAAATGTTCCTGCCGTATCAATGGACATTCAGCGTGCAGTCAAGACAGCAGTTTACAACTATGCAGAAGTTCAAGTGGCTGCGGTTAATATCCATGTCAGCGGCATTGTTCCTGATAAAACACCAAAACCAGCATTGAAAGATTTATTCGGAGAGGATTTCCTTGATGAAGAATAACAGACATGCCCTGCGTAAGTGCGCTTTGCAGGCAATCGTATCACTTGAATTTGGTCAAGAACCTGTTCAGGCAGCTCAGTTTTCTTATCTTTATGATAGAGAGGAAGAGCAAGAAGGAGTTGAAATTCCGCTCTTTCTCCTTAACCTTGTCAATGGTGTAGCAGACTATCGTGATGACTTGGATAAGGAGTTATCTAGCCGATTAAAAGCAGGATGGACCTTAGACCGTTTAACCTTGATTGACAAGAATATCATGCGACTAGGCCTATTTGAAATCTTACATTTCGAAGAAACGCCAGCCCGTGTTGCTGTTAACGAGGCTATTGAATTGGCTAAAGAATTTTCTGATGAATCTTCAGCTAAGTTTGTCAATGGAGTTTTGAGCCAGTTTATTAAAGAAGAAGCCTGATGAGCTTCTTTTTTACTTGAGAAACAAAAGAATGTATCACAAAAAAGCTGTACCTAATTTATTAGGCACAGTTTTTTTATATACTAGCTCCTGCTAGTAGGCTAATCGGCAGGATATAGTCTGTTTTTGTCAGTTTTTTTCCTTCGATTTTATCAACTAATAGTTCAACCAGCAGGCGAGCTATTTCGGTTAATGGTTGCTTGATGGTTGTCAGTTGAGGATAGTAGTTTTCGATGAAACTTGTTCCATCATAACCAATCAATTTAATATCTTCTGGAATAGACAGTTTCAATGAACGAATGACGTTCCATACCAGCATAGCCGTTGCATCTCCAGATACAAAGATACCATCTGGTTTTTGCTTTTCAAGAATGGCTCGGATTTCCATCTCCTTGCGCACAGGTGAGAAATCACTGGAGATATGAAAAACTTCGGCTTTGTTCAAAATAGATGTGAAACCTACTTGGCGAAGGCCGGTAGGTGAATTGGAATCATCGTTTCCGGTAATCATTAATGGATTGTGACATCCTGCTTTTTGTAAGGTTTGGGCAGCTAATACCCCGCCAGCAAAATTATCGGAAGAGACAATGGGAATGGAAGGAGAGAGGTTGCGGTCAAAAGCGATAATTGGAGCTACGACACGGTCGTAGTCTTGGATACCGAGATTGTGACTGCCCGAGATAATCCCATCTACTTGGTTAGCTGCCAACATTTCTAGATACTCACGTTCCTTATCGGACTCATGCTGGCTATTGCAAATAATGGTTTTATAGCCTCGATCAAAAAGCTCTTTTTCTAAATGGCTAATCAATTCAGAATAAAAAATATTGTTTATTGTTGGGAAGATGAGACCAACTAATTTTGCAGATTTACCTTGCAAACTACGAGCTAAATTATTAGGTTTGTAGCCTAGTTCACGCATAGCCTCTTCGACATTGCGAATGGTTTTTTCAGATAGGTATCCTTTTTTATTGATAACGCGCGAGACAGTTGTTGGGCTGACCCCAGCTAACTGTGCGACATCAGTTAGTTTTGCGACCATAATCTAAATGGTAGTAGGTTCCGGTCGGATTACCAGTCGTAATGACGATACCAGACTGATCCGCATCAGGGAAGATACGACCAGAAAATACTTTCTCTCCTTTATTGATAAAGATTTCAAAGACAGATTTGTCGATGAAGATATTGGCTGTAAGAGCTCCTGGAGAAATCTCGCAAGAGCGACTTGTACCGAAATCGAGTGCGAATGGCTGACCACAGTTGCCACGGTCTAATGTAATCTGGCCTTGTTCAGTGTCTACAGACAAGACCAAACCTTTTTCTTCTTCATTTGCGAACAATACGATTTCATGCTTCGTGCCCGCTGAAAAATCAAGTTCCAATTCGTAAACATTATTGGTTTCTTTTTGGGCTGAAAATGGCTGAGCTTCTTTACGAAGACTGGTAATCGCATCGACTGGATATTGGTAGAGCTTACCGTCCTTGATGGTTAATTCTTTAACCAATGACAGACAGCCTTGGTAGTCATAAGCATCGGTTGGGTATTCCACATCTGGAAGTGCCAACCAGCTAACAGATAGAGTTCGACCGTCTGGTGCATTAAAGGCCTGGGTTGCATAGCACTCAAAACCATAGTCCAGATTGATCAATTCGCTCGGTTCGACAATGCTTGCTGTTTCAGGATCGAAACTCTGACCAATCTTGTACATATTTGGATAGATATTGCCATAGTCCAATATCTCTTTGTCCAAGCCTTGTGGGCAGTAAAGTAAGATTGGTTGCTCACCGACGAACGCAATATTTGGGCATTCCATCATATAAGCGGTCATATCATTGGCAAAATCTAGGTCACCAACATAGGACCAGTTGAGGTAGTCGTTATTTTCAGCCTTGTAGAGTTTGACAATTCCCTTTTTATCCAGATTTTGTCCACCGACGATAGCGTAATATTGCCCTTTATAGTTGAAAATTTGTGGATCACGGAAATGGTCGGTGGTATCTTCTGGTTGCTCAATCAAGACTTTATCAATCTTTTCAATCTTACCATCTTTATCCATCAAGGCACCGATTTGGTATGGATGGCGAACCCAATTTTCATCGCGGACATTTCCAGTATAGAAGAGGAAGAGCTTGTCGCCAAATTCCATGGCAGAACCAGAGTAGGCACCGTGGCTATCAAGTGGTGTATCTGGGTACATAACTGTCCCAGTTTCTTCAAAATGGACCAAATCTGTTGATTCTGTATGGACCCAAGATTTTAATCCGTGCGCAGCACCGAATGGGAAGTATTGGTAAAAAAGCGTCCACTTTCCATTAAAATAAGAAAATCCATTTGGATCATTTAACAGTCCATGTGGTGTTTCAATATGGAAGTTTGTCCTCCAAGGAGAACTCTCTGTATTCTTCTTTATTTTTTCAATATATTCGGGTGTCCAGTCAGCATAAGCTCTGTAACGCTCCTCTGTTGCAAATGCCATAATTTTCTCCAATTTTTCTAGTTTTTCATTAATATAGTAAACGTTTTCTTGCAAAAAATCAAGTTTTAACAATGTTTTTTGATAAAATTGAAACAAAATGTGATAAACGTTTGACATATTTTATAAAAGTGATATAATAAAACCATCGAAAGTTTGAAAACACTTTCAAAAAATTAAAAAAATATTTAATAAGGAGATTTTTGCAAGATGAATAATACAGAAATTGCAAAAAAAGTCATTGACGCCCTTGGTGGACGTGAGAACGTACGCAGTGTTGCCCACTGTGCGACTCGCCTTCGTGTTATGGTTGTTGATGAAGGAAAAATCGACAAGGATACAGTCGAAGACATCGAAAAAGTACAAGGTGCTTTCTTCAACTCTGGTCAATACCAAATCATCTTTGGTACTGGTACAGTAAACAAAATCTACGATGAAGTGGTTGCCCTTGGTTTGCCAACAGCGACTACTGGTGAACAAAAAGCTGAAGCTGCTAAACAAGGTAATGCTTTCCAACGTGCTATCCGTACTTTCGGTGATGTATTCGTTCCAATCATTCCTGCGATTGTGGCAACAGGTCTCTTCATGGGTCTTCGTGGATTACTTAAGTCTATGGGGTATGAACTTCCGGAAGATATAAAAGTATATTCTGAAATTCTAACAGATACAGCATTTATTGTATTGCCAGCCTTGGTTGTATGGTCAACTTTCCGTGTATTTGGTGGTAACCAAACTATCGGTATCGTACTTGGTATGATGTTAATTTCAGGATCATTGCCAAATGCTTGGACAGTTGCTTCAGGCGGTGAAATAACACCAACTACTTTCTTCGGTTTTATCCCAGTTGTTGGTTTGCAAGGTTCAGTCTTGCCAGCTTTCATCATTGGTATTGTTGGTGCCAAGTTTGAAAAAGCGGTTCGCAAGGTTGTTCCAGAAGTTCTTGACCTCTTGCTAACGCCATTCGTGACCTTGTTTGTAATGTCTATTCTTGGCTTGTTTGTTATTGGTCCAGTCTTCCACGTGGTTGAAAACTACATCTTGGCTGGTACACAAGCAATCTTGAACTTGCCGTTCGGTCTTGGTGGTTTCCTTATCGGTGGTGTTCACCAAGTTATCGTGGTATCCGGTGTTCACCATATCTTCAACTTCTTGGAAGCTCAATTGGTAGCAACTGGTGCGAACCCATTCAATGCAATTATCACAGCAGCGATGACAGCACAAGGTGCTGCAACTGTAGCGGTTGGTGTGAAAACTAAGAATCCTAAGCTGAAGGCTCTTGCTTTCCCAGCAGCTCTTTCTGCTTTTCTCGGTATTACTGAGCCAGCTATCTTCGGTGTTAACTTGCGTTTCCGTAAACCATTCATCTTGTCCTTAGTTGCAGGTGCTGTTGGCGGTGCGTTTGCCTCAATCCTCGGGCTTGCCGGTACAGGTATGGGGGTAACAATTATCCCAGGTTTGACACTTTATACAGGCAATGGTCAAATTCTTTCATACATCCTTATGGTGGCAGTATCGTTTGCCCTTGGTTTCGCTTTGACATATCTCTTCGGGTATGAAGATGAGGAGCCGGTTGCTGGTAAAACATCAGCTGTAGCAAAGGAAACAGCGACTTTAGCTGACGAAGCTACAACAGCTTTGCTTTCTGAAGAAACTCTTGTATCTCCACTTTCAGGTAACGTTGTTGCTCTTGAAAATGTTAATGACCCAGTCTTCTCATCAGGAGCTATGGGTAAAGGTTTGGCTGTTAAACCTTCTGAGGGTGTTGTTTACGCCCCAGCAGATGCAGAAGTAACAATTGCTTTTGAAACAGGTCATGCTTACGGATTGAAAACAGCGTCTAGTGCTGAACTTTTAATTCACATCGGTATTGACACTGTATCAATGAACGGTAACGGATTTGAAAAATTAGTAGCAGCTGGTGATAAAGTAAAAGCTGGTACTCCAATCGCTAAATTCGATGCTGCGAAAATTGCTGAAGCAGGTCTTGATGATACAACCATGATCATCGTGACCAACACAGCTGATTTTGCTGAAGTTTCTACGCTTGCTGAAGGAACAATTGCTCACGGAGCAAACTTCTTGAAAGTAGCTAAATAAGAATCATAATCCGATTTTAAGGAATCTTAATTTTATTGAACAAGGAGTAGGAAAAAGGTGGAATAGCCTTTTTCCTCTGTTATGGCTTCGAGCCAGTTTTTCTCGTAGAGAAAAACAAGAAAACCACCAGCTATGCTGGTGGCTGACAAGGCTTTGAGCTTCCATTTCTTTTTCCTGATATAATCTAATTGTTCAGGTTAGATAAAGGAGGAAAAAGAAATGGCTAAAACCAGTTACAGTTTATCACATACCAAATGGATGTACAAATATCACATAGTTTTCACACCTAAGTACCGTAGAAAA
>NZ_JAOTGB010000015.1:0-70249 GCF_044427425.1 Streptococcus sp. 2018WUSS126
GCCAGTAACTTTAGTGTACTCTTTTTTTCAACATTTTCAACCCTAAAAATTCCTTGAATCTGCAGCTTTAGGCAAAAACAGAACTTAGTCTGAGACTAAATTCTGTTGGTGTTATGCAGTTTTCTCAAAGTAACTTCTGGAAGGACGGGAACTAGAACTTACTTTGAGAATTTACCTGAAAGTTCTATGTAGATACTAAAGCATAAGGTTAATTCCAAATAATATCGCTGAATCAGTCAATCAGGCACTTAGGTTACTATTGGCTAATTTCAACTTGAAATTTGTTTTTTTTCCCATTCCTTCTTCTCTTTGCTATAACCTATATAAAAAGAAACTGAACAGAACTTTTTATGATACTTCTGCCCAATTTCTTAATTTGATTAACATAATGTTAGTGACTAGCTTTAGCGAAAGTCTTTCAAATGAATTTGTAAATCACGTATCATTTCACGACGACCATTAAAACATTGTCCGCTAATTAATTTTTCGTATTTATCAAGTTGATCATTGCTCAGATTTTTTCGATAATCTCTCAAGGCACCTCTCAACATTAATAGTTCATCGTTTATCAATCCCGGTGATTGTATTGCGTGAGATAATTCGTGAATATCTTCATGTGGTATACGGTCAAACTTGCGTTTTTGACTTTCCTGTTTGCGGATACGATCCTTGATTCGATTTCTGAACTTGACTTTGAAATAACAATATAATTGAACTTGTTCATCAACTAGCCACGGTTGATCTTCCAACAATTCAAACAAGGTCATCATTCCTTCTTGTTCCCAATCATCTCGATCCCATAGTTTAATGTAAAACTCTTTTCGAGCCTTGTTTACAATACCTTTGACGCTTGCATACACTTTTTCGAAGTCCATTACTTAATCTCCTTTTGTTGATGGTTTAAGTTTATCGAAAAGTGCTGCCTTTCTACAGGACATTTTTGTCTAGCTTCATACTTTATTTGATTTTTCTTTTTTTAAAGTACATTTGCTATTGATACTCTATGAAAAACATTGCATTCTGCTCCAGAAGGGAATTATTATATTGGTTTTTGGTTCCTCATTTCTTAGCTCTACTACCAGTATGGCTTGAGAGAATCATGTCTATGTCTAAAGGTCTAGCTGTTTAAAACTATATTTGTATATTTCTAAGATTGTGATAAATAACTATTGATTCGTTCTTCTTGTAATACTCAATAAAAATCAAAAATAGCAAGTCTAAGCTACTTATAACATGTGAAATTTTAATTTATAAGTTTGAGTTGAGGATTGTGGATTTCAAGTAGCTGTTTTCTTCTAAAAAAATAACAAAATCGAAACGCTCCATATCCACTTTGAGTGGTAGGTGGCTATTTTTGATTTTAAATGAGTATAAATACCCTGTTTCTGATGTGTAGCATGTAAAAAAAGCCTTCGCCAAGATTATGTACTTAGCGAAGGCTTGGTGGTTATTTTAGTGGTTGAGAGTGAGGGCAGATCCGTTATGGAATGTCTTGCCCAGAGTATTTTTATACTACTCTTTCGTATTAATTTTCTCTTTTACTTCTTCATAAGAAAGGGGATGAACATCTTCGTCATCGTGTTCAATATTCTCTGGCATTTTGCCTGTTTCATACAGAGATTTAATTTGAACACTATCAAGAGTTTCGTATTTGAGCAGTGCTTCTGCAATCAGTTTGTGTGTATCACGGTTTGATTGAATAATATCTGCAGCTTTATTACGAGCCTCATTTAGCAAATCTCTTACTTCATTATCTAACTCATATGCAGTTTGCTCAGAAATATGTTTTTGAGTTGTTTGTCCACCAAACATTGCATGACTGCCTTCATACTGCATTGGTCCCATTTTTTCACTCATACCATATTCTGCAACCATGGCACGTGCCATCTGTGTAGCTTGTTCAAAGTCATTTGAGGCACCGGTTGTTTGGGTATTGAAAATAATTTCTTCCGCAACACGACCACCCATAAGACCAGCCAATTGCTCCTTCATATCTTCTTTAGATAGAAGCATTTGATCTTCTTTAGGGAGGGCAATCATGTATCCACCTGCGCGACCGCGGGGAACAATTGTTACTTTGTGAACTTCACGTGCATTTGATAGTACGAGACCAACAATTGTATGACCTGCTTCATGGTAGGCAACGATTTCGCGTTCTTTGGCTGAAACTTGACGGTCTTTCTTAGATGGACCTGCAATAACACGATCTTCTGCTTCATCAATATCTGAAGCATCAATGACAGTCTTGTTTCGACGTGCAGCTACAAGGGCTGCTTCGTTAAGAACATTCTCTAAATCTGCACCAACAAATCCTGGTGTTTGTTGTGCTACTAATTTCAAATCTACATCTGCTGCTAGTGGTTTATTCTTCGCATGAACTTTAAGTATTGCTTCACGTCCCTTAACATCCGGACGACCAACCAATACTTTACGGTCAAAACGACCTGGACGAAGAAGGGCAGGATCTAAAACATCACTACGGTTGGTTGCGGCAATGACAATGATCCCTTCGTTCCCTTCAAAACCATCCATTTCAATTAAGAGTTGGTTGAGGGTTTGTTCACGTTCATCGTTGCCGCCACCCATGCCGACACCACGTTGGCGACCGACAGCATCGATTTCATCGATGAAAATAATGGCTGGTGCTGCTTTTTTTGCATCTTCAAATAATGAACGAACACGGCTGGCACCAACACCAACAAACATTTCAACAAAATCTGAACCAGAAATGGAGAAGAATGGCACACCCGCTTCACCTGCTACTGCTTTGGCAAGCAAGGTTTTACCTGTTCCTGGAGGACCCTCTAGTAGCACACCTGCTGGAATACGTGCTCCAAGTTTAGTAAAGCGTTTTGGATCTTTCAAAAATTCAACAACTTCAACTAATTCTTGTTTTTCTTCCTCTGCACCTGCTACATCTGAGAAACGTACCTTGATGTTACTTTGTTCCAAAGCTTTAGCTTTATTCCGTCCAAAGTTCATTGCACCACGTGCTCCACCGCCACCCTGGTTCATCATCATCATGAAGAATACACCAGCAATGATAAGCGGTAACAAATTAAAGACGATATTTAACCAAAGTCCATTTGAACTTTCAGGTTTAATAGTAACCTTTACTCCATTTTCATTTGCAAGCGCTTGTAGCTCTGACAAATTCGTTTCTGACGGTAAAATTAGTGACTTAAAGTTTTTATACTTAACTTTGCTAGAAACTTGGAATAACTTAATAGATGAAGCTAACTCATCTTTAGCTTCCTGTTCTGTTTTGTACTTACCAGTAATTTCAATAACACTTGAATTTGGTTGATAAGTAATTTCAGATACATTATTATTTTTCAATTCAGTTACTACTTGTGAATAACTGATTTCTTGAGTTGCTACTTGCTGACCAGCGTTAAAAAATTGAAAGGCTGTAACAATAGTGGCAATAACGAGAATAATGAGAAAAGGATTTTTTATAAATCCTTTATTTGGTTGATTGTTCATAATATAGTAGGAGACCTTTTTCTATTTTGTGTAAACTTCCTCTTTGAGTACACCAACATAAGGAAGATTACGATAATTTTCATCATAATCTAAGCCAAATCCAACTACAAATTCATTTGGAATAGTAAAGCAAGTGTAGTCTGGCTCGATTTCAACAACACGACCTTCTGGTTTATCAAGAAGAGTGGCAATTTTAATAGAAGCTGCCTGACGCAAAGCAAAGAGTTCTTTCAATTCTTTTAATGTGCGACCAGTGTCAATAATATCCTCTACAAAGATGATATGTCGACCTGCAACACTATTGTCCAAATCCTTGATAATCTTAACGGTACCGCAACTCTCAGTACCACCATGGTAGCTAGAAACAACCATATAATCTGTTTCTACATGGGCATCAATATGTTTCATTAATTCTGCCATAAATGGGATAGAACCTTTTAAAATTCCTACAAGAATAGGATTCTTATCTGCATAGTCTGTTGCTAGAATTTGACCGAGTTCTTTGCATTTTGCAACGATTTCTTCTTCTGAAACAAGAATTTTCTTAATATCTTTGTCCAACATAGTTGTTCTACTCTTTCATTTTTATATATAAGGTAGCTTTGATTATATCATTTTTTACTGATTTACTCAAATCACTGCTAACAAGATTCGTAATTCCATAAATTTCTCCATCCTGCTCGATAATAAGCGCATTTTGTCGAACTTTCTGTGAGATTTTATTATCAATAAACCAACGGCGGAGTTTTTTATTTACTCCGTTTATTAAAATGGTATCCCCAGCCTGCCTTCTCCTCACTACAATTGGATTTTCTGTAGGAAAATATAAAATACTATCCGCTTCTTCCAAAGGATGATTGAGAGAAAAAATATATGAACCGTAAGAAAAAATCCCCTCTGATTTTATCATGATTTTTTCTGGTTGACTATCCGTCTCTGGTCCTATTTTATAAATTTGAAAACGATGATAATCCTTCTCTAACATGTAATCATTTTTCAATAAATGATAGTAGTTAGCTTTTGAACGCAATATGTGTAATACTTCATTAAATTGTGGACGAGAGAGCTGTAAATCAGGAAATTTTTCCAAATATTCCTCTAATAGATAACTTTGTACCGCAGGTGTCTGTTGTTGAAAACTCATCACATCTGTAACGGATAAATCCTGTGTCAAATCTCTTAGCGCTTGAAATAGATTATTTGTATCAACTGCAAGATTATTGAGAGCAAGTTCGATTTTAGGATTTTCCTGTTTTAACTTTGGTAAATAGCCATTTCTGACTCTATTTCGAAAATATTTGAAATCTGCATTGCTGCAATCTTCAAAATGAAATAGCTTATCAAAATCTGCCTTTTTAAAAGATAAAAGTGGTCGAATAAGTTCTCCTGTTGCAAAAGGCTGAGTCGGTTGAATTGCTGATAAGTGACGTAAACGCCCTCCTCTAATCAATCGCATAAAGACAGTTTCTGCTTGATCATCTGCATGATGGGCTGTCACTAGTGCAGTGTAGCCTTCCTTCTCCATGATTGTAGCAAAAAATCCATAACGCCATTTTCGCGCCGCTTCTTCTGAAAAAACACCTTCAAAATAGGACAGATAAAAGGGAACATTACTTTCTTCTGCTAACTGTTTAAGATATTTTTCCTCAATGACAGATTCTTCCCTCTGTCCATGATTAATATGGGCAATTCCAAGTTCAATCCCTAACACTTGTTTGCATTCGTATAAAAGATGGAATAGGTTCATAGAATCTACCCCACCGGATACGGCTACTAGTACTTTCTTATGTTTATCAAAAAAGTGACCATCCTGTGTCACTTTTAAAAATCTATCTTTCATTTACTTTAAAATCCCGTAAATATCATTTGCAATTTGTGTAATCTCATCATAATTTGATTTATCTGTAAAAATAGATAAAACAAAAGGAGATCCTGCGTAAACAATCGCTACATCGTGTTTGACATCATCTGCATCGCCAATTTTATGAGCAACTGGAACTGAGATGTCTTTCGAAATACGTTGATTATCAAATTGAGTAGATAACAAACTTTCTAGCACATAGCCATTTTGAATATATAAGGCTTCCATCATTTTCCCTGCGATCTCAGCTGAAGTTTCACGTGTAACCATACTCCACTCACTACCTGTTTTGGCAGTTATTACTTGATAAAAATTGGAATCGAATTTATTAGCTACATAATAAGAAAGTAAGTTACTAGCTACATTATCTGACTCTTTAGCAGTCTTATTGATTAATTCTTCCACTGAATAATCTTTGTTGTCAGGAGTTTTTGACAGTGAACCACTTCCTCCAGCAACATAAGCTCCTGGGAAGGACATAGATTCGGCTGTATATTTCACTTCAGTAGTCAAATCAATATACCCAGCATTCAGTTGCTCTTGAACGTAATAAAGAATTGGTAGTTTAGCAATGCTGGCAGAATAGAATAGTTTCTCTTGATTTACACCTGCAGTTTGACCTGTTGACAATTGTTTCACATATATACCAATAGTATCTTTGGAATATTTGTTAGTCAACAACTCTTGAACGGCTTCTACTCTATTATCCGTTTTAGAAAGATTATTTACTGCAATCCAACCTTTATCTGTAACATAGGCAAACTCACCTAGGGAAGTTGTTACGATTTTAGAAACCATAATAGCTTGATAGGGTTGTAAATCATTTTTTATTTCCGTAGCTTCGTTAGCAATTGGTGAGGTTAACAATGTGAAACCTTTTTTTGTCCAATAAGTCTGCTCTACAGTAGTTTCTGTAACAATTACATCATCAAATAGTAGATGCCTACTTGCAAGAATATAACCCTTGTCATCTATTTGGAAAACCAATTCTTTTTTGCTATTGACTAGAACATCCGTAATAGAAAAATGTTGGTTCGGCTGTAATTGTCCACCTGCTATAGTCAGTTCTTCATCCGAATAAAGATTCTCAGTTTGAAAAACATTTGGGTTTTGAGGGATAGTTTGAAAATACTGGTCATAGATAGTATGAGTCAATTCGTATTCTTCTTGCGCTGTGAGTTCAAATGGTATTTCTGTACTATCGACCACCTGCCATCCAAATAAAACTGGCAATAACCATACGAGCAGTTTTTTCTGCATACTCCCTCCTTTCTACGATTCATTTTCTTCTAACTTTAATTCTCTATTCTTTTGCTTCAACTCTTCTAATTTTTCATCAGAATGCTGTAAAAATTGCTCTACAATTTTAAAAATAGATTCGGTCATTTTGGTAACCCTGGAATATTGTAGACAAATTCCCCTTCTTTAGAGTATTGATACTTAGCCCGAACATACTTTGCTGCGTATTCCTCATTTTTCAATTTTGCAACCATCTCTGCTTCCTGCTTCTGTTCTTTGGTCAATTCTTCGTAATTTTTTTCCAATTCAGCAAGTTTCTTTTCCTGCTGCTGAATATTAGTGTAAGTCCCAACAAGATTGTAGGCAGGCAACATAAAAAGAAAGATAACTAGAATGAGAATTGCACCCATAAAACGATTTTTTTGTTGGCGTTCTGCCAATTGATGCTGAGTTTTTTTACGCTCCGACTGAATAAAGGCATTATTCAGTTGTAGAATTTTAGATTTCTTCATCTTTTTCTATCCTTTTTTCACTGATAATTTCATACATTTTCAGTGCGTCTTCTTTTTTAGTCGAATCTTTCATCTCAAGTACTTTTACAGTGAGTAGTTTATTACCAAATTGGATTTCAACCTGATCATTTACTTTTAAATCTGTTGAAGATTTCGCCAAAATCCCATTGACTTTTATTCGTCCTTTATCGGCAACTTCCTTCGCAACTGTTCGACGCTTGATAATGCGGGATACTTTCAAATATTTATCTAGTCTCATACTTTACCTCAGTTCACTATTTTACCATTTTTCAAGGTATTTGAGAAATTTATTCTGCCTTCCTTGCTTTAATTTCTTTTAATTTTTCGGCAAAAGAAATCAATTCCTCTAATATTTCATATTCTTTTTTCTGTTGAATGTTAAACACAACAGCTAGTTTTCCTTTATTTTCCGTTATCTGAGCTTTCAAATTTGTCACAGATAAAGCTTCAAAGTAATCTTGCGTTAGGAAAATTTGACCAGCCATAGGTTCGAATGTTACTGTCACTTGATGTTGTCGTCTAAGAACTGTATGACAGAAAACTTGGTCTAAAAATGACTTCAATAGACCGATTTCCAGTAAGTAGGCTACTACATCAGGATACTCTCCAAAACGGTCTATCAATTCTTCTTGTAATTCTTGATAGTTGACACGACTGTCAATATTCTTTATACGCTTGTAAATTTCAATTTTTTGTCGCTGATCAGCAATATAGTCACTTGGTAGATAGGCGTCAATCTGTAGGTTGACCTCAGTGTTGCTTTTCTGACGTTGGGCTGCCTTACCTTGTTTTTCCAAGATGGCTTGCTCCAGCAATTGTGAATACAGTTCATACCCTACAGAATCAATAAATCCTGACTGGGCAGCGCCCAAAATATTTCCAGCTCCACGGATAGACAAATCTTGCATGGCAATCTTGAAACCCGATCCTAGTTCTGTAAAGCCCTTGATTGCCTCCAAACGTTTTTCAGCTACTTCTGTCAGGGACTTGTCTGGACGGTACATGAGATAGGCATAGGCAATCCGACTGGAACGGCCAACACGTCCTCGAAGTTGATAGAGAGTTGACAGTCCCATGTGATCGGCATTTTCAATAAAGAGGGTATTCGCATTTGGAATATCAACACCTGTTTCGATGATTGTTGTGGTCACCAGAATATCATACTCACCCTCTACAAAGGCATAGAGAGTATTTTCTAATTGGATCTCCGACATTTGTCCATGGACGTATCCGATAGTAGCTTCTGGAACCAATTCTTTTAATTCAGACACTTTCTGTTCGATTGTGTCAACTTTATTGTAAAGATAGTAAACCTGACCTCCGCGATCTATCTCACGAAGCATTGCATCTCGGATAACCGAAGGATTTGTTTCCATCACATAAGTTTGGACAGGATAGCGATTTGTCGGTGGAGTCTCAATTACTGATAAGTCACGGATTCCCAACATGGACATTTGCAATGTCCGAGGAATTGGAGTTGCAGTTAGGGTTAGGACATCTATTTTCTTTTTCAGTTCCTTCAAGTGTTCCTTATGCTTGACACCAAACCGTTGCTCTTCGTCAATAACCAGTAAACCTAAATCAGCAAAAACAACATCTTTTGATAGAAGGCGATGGGTACCAATCAAGATGTCAACTTGGCCTTTTTTCAACTTCTCAAGTGTTTTTTCCTGCTCTGCCTTTGTTTTAAAACGACTCATAACATCAACATTAACAGGAAATTCTGCAAACCGTTCTTGGAAATTAGCGTAGTGTTGCTGGGCTAAAACAGTCGTAGGAACAAGAATAGCTACTTGCTTGCCATCATTGACAGCTTTGAAAGCAGCACGCATAGCTACCTCTGTCTTACCAAAGCCAACATCCCCTACCAGCAAACGATCCATTGGAGAGTCTTTTTCCATATCTTGTTTGATTTCATCAATGGAACGAAGTTGGTCGTCGGTTTCCACATGTGTAAAGTAGTTGTCAAACTCAACCTGATTCTCATCATCTGGTGAAAAGGCAAAGCCTTTCAGTTGACTACGCTCCGCATAAAGCTTAATCAAATCATCTGCAATATCCTCCACTTGCTTCTGAACTTTTTGCTTGGTTCGTTGGAACCGACCATCGTTTAGTTTATTAACTTTTGGAGCTTTCCCATCAGACGCTAAGTATTTGGAGAGAAGATCAATTTGTTCTACAGGAATAGAAATGCGATCTGAGTTTTGATATTGAACCGTTAAATAATCACGATGAATGCCTGAAATTTCAATAGTCTCAATTCCTAAGTATTGACCGATACCATGAACATGGTGAACAACATAGTCACCAACTGCTAATTCACTATAGTCCTTAATACGTTCAGCGTTAGAAATATTGGTTCTACGTGTCTTACGCTTCATTTTCTTATTGAAAATCTCTTTTTCAGTGATGAAAACTAGTTTCTCATCCATCAAATGAAAACCTGAAGCTAACTGACCAATCGTAACCTGTTGCTGACCTTCTACTAACTTATCTGCTGCATGTACTGGAAGATGGATATCATACTCTTGTAAAGTTTTCTGTAAAGTCTGTAAACTTACATCAGAACTCGCTTGAATAACAACGGTATTGTTTGACTTCGCATACCGAGTCAATTCATCTTTTAACAGTGGAATCTGGTGGAAAAATTCCTGCATAGGATACTGTGTGAATTGATAGAGAGCATCAAACTTTACATTGCCTAAACCTTTTTGAAAACTTGAAAAGAAGGTGGCAGGTTTGTATTTTCTTAACTCCGAATAGGTAGATGCAAAATAGTGCAAACTTGACACTGATTTCCCCTTTTGTAAATCATCTGTCAATAACTCTGCCGATTCTTTTTCAAATTGAGCCTGCTTGTCAGTAATTTTATGAAAATCATCTAAAAATAAGGGAGAACCCTTTGGCAAATAATCCAACAATGTCCAAGATTGTTCATATAAAAATGATAGAAATTTTCGTAAATCGGGATGACGATATTCCGTTTGCATATCTGTCACGACTTCTCGTAAATAAGACTGCTGCTCCCCACTTCTAGATTGGTCAATAGAGATTTGGATTTTCTGACTAGCCCGCTCATAGTCAGTAGACGATAAAATAATATCTGATGCTGGTGACAAACTGATTTGTTCGAGATTCTCTAAAGACTTTTGACTATCTACATCAAAAATACGGATGCCATCAATTTCATCCCCAAAGAATTCTAAACGGCAGGGAGATGCCGCTTGCATATCAAAAATATCTAGAATATCCCCACGTTGGCTAAATTCCCCTTGTGTTAAAACACGAGAAACTTTTTTATAACCTATATTGACAAGTTTCTTTACAAGATTTTCAACTTCTATTTCTTGACCAACTTCAAGCTTTATTTTAGAACCTTTATAAGTCTCAGGACTCGGCAATAAGACCCGACAAGCAGCCATACTAGCAACTAAAATTCCTGAACTAGTAGAATCTGTCAAGAAATTTAAACTGTCAATCCTTGATTGAGTCCGTTCTTTTGATGCAAAAACAAACTCGGCAATAGGACTATCATCTGTAAAAAAGTTGTAAACATTCTCACTTCCAACGATGGCTGTTAAATCTGCAACTAATTTCTCAGCATCATTTTGAGTAGCAGTCACAATCATAATCTTTTCAGCCAAACAATCATAGGCAGTCGCCATGACTAATGACTTACTGGTTCCAGTGAGTCCTAATAATAGTTGGCGAGCTGACTTGTTTAAGCCAGACTGCCACTGATTGATTTGCTTATTTTTGTGAAGAAGATCTAGTATATTCATTATCCGTTAAACTTTCTCATGATGCTATCAAAATCGTCCTCTTCCAGATAAAAGTTGACAGCCTTGTCAAGTTTATCAAGTGCTAAGTCGATTTCAATACGGTCTTCTGTGTCAAATCCTGATAAGACGTGGTTGACAACACTCATTTTTCCTTTTGGTCGTCCAATACCTATCTTAATGCGGTCAAATTCTTGTGTTCCAATGTGGTTGACAATGGATTTAATCCCATTGTGGCCACCAGCTGAACCCTTTTGACGAAAACGGATTTTCCCAACAGCCATGTCCAAGTCATCGTAAGCCACCAAAATATCTGTCTCATCTAGACCATAATAGGTCATCAGGGCATGGACAGCCTTGCCTGATTCGTTCATGAAGGTCGTTGGCTTTACTAGATAGATTTTTTCACCGTCAATAAAGGTTGTGGCAATGTCTGCTTGGAAAATCTTATCGTGACTAAAAGTTACATTTTCACGCTTGGCAATCTTATCTAGCAACATAAAGCCGACATTGTGCTTAGTTTCAAAATAGCGATCCCCAGGATTTCCTAGGCCTATAATCAATCGTGTCATTTTTTCTCCTTATCGTCACTTAGTTTATCTTTTATTACTTCAACGAACGGAGGCTGGGCAAAAAGCCCAGAACCGCTTCTCAAAGTTAGTGTCAACATCTCAGCGCAGTGGTTGATTGGGTTTAACAGTCCAGTGGACTGTTAAAGGTTGGAGATAAGATTTGCGAAGCAAATCTCTGCAATTCGTGTTTTACACTCCAAATCTAACCATTACGACTGTTGCGAAACAAAGTTCGCCTTATCTCCAACCTCAAACTGTCTCCCAGACAGTTTGAGCTGTGCGGGGGGTGGGAGTGAAACAGTCTGGGAATAGACTGTTTCAGCTCAACAACTAGAAATAAAGACTTGTTGACGAACTCTTCTATGAATGGTTGAGTTCTTTCCCACTCCCTATTTCCAGATTCAAATAATTATGAAATTATTTGAACTCATCTTGTCGTACTCTAGTACTGCCTACGGTTCGTTGCCTAGTACTAAAAGCAAACTAAACGACTAGAAATACCAAAAGGCTGGAAAATGCATTCCAACCTGATTGTCTATTATACGTTAAAGCGGAACTCCATGATGTCCCCGTCTTGAACGACATATTCTTTTCCTTCTTCACGGAGGCGTCCTGCTTCCTTAACAGCTTTCTCAGATCCGTATTGAATCAAATCATCATAGGACATGGTTACGGCACGGATAAAGCCTTTTTCGAAGTCTGAGTGGATGATGCCAGCACATTGAGGAGCTTTCATACCACGTTTGAAGGTCCAAGCACGAACTTCCTTCTCTCCTGCTGTAAAGTAGGTGCCTAGACCAAGCAAGTGATAGGCTGCACGTGTTAATTTGTCCACACCAGATTCTGTCAAGCCGAGGGCTTCCAAAAACTCACCCTTGTCTTCATCGTCTAGTTCTGAAATTTCTTCTTCAGCACGCGCAGAAATCACTACCACTTCTGCATTTTCTGTTGCTGCAAAGTCACGGATTTGCTGAACATAACTGATAGACTCAGGATCTGCTACCTTGTCTTCATCGACATTGGCAACATAGAGGACTGGCTTGGTGGTCAAGAGGAAGAGTTGCTTAACGATTTTTTGTTCTTCATCTGTGAAGTCAACTGTACGAGCAGATTTTCCATCTTCTAGGACTGGTTTGATTTTTTCAAGGACTGCAAATTCTGCGACAGAATCCTTGTCTTTTTGTGTACGGGCCATTTTTTCTACACGCGCATAACGCTTGTTGATGCTCTCTAGGTCCGCCAAAATCAATTCTAGGTTAATAGTATCAATATCTGCGATAGGATCAACAAAGGCATCTTCACGGCCTTGTTCACGCATAACATTTTCATCGTCAAATGCACGCACCACATGGACAATGGCATCAACTTCGCGGATATTGGCCAAGAATTTATTTCCAAGCCCTTCACCTTTAGAGGCACCTTTTACGATACCAGCAATATCGGTAAATTCAAAAGTGGTTGGAACTGTCTTTTTAGGAGTGATGAGTTCTGTCAACTTCTGCAAACGCTCATCAGGCACTTCTACCATGCCGACGTTTGGATCAATGGTCGCGAAAGGGTAGTTTGCAGCCTCAGCTCCTGCCTTTGTAATTGCGTTAAATAGGGTTGATTTACCAACGTTTGGCAAACCGACGATTCCTGCTGTTAAAGCCATGTTTTTTACTCTCCAATTAAAAATTCAATCATGACTATTATAGCAGAAAATAAGAGAAAAAGCTTGCCGATTAGCAAGCTTCGTTAAAAATAATGCTGAATAAATAATCCACCTAAAAGCATAACTGCAAGAAAAATGAGAACGACAACATCTCCTCTTGTAAGAGGTCGTTTGGATTCTTCGTTCAAGTATTCCCAAACATTCATTTTTCCTCGTTGTTCCACCACAATTTCCTTCTCAGGTTCTTTTCCTAAAACCAGATAATCCAGACTGACACCAAAAATTTCTGCCAGCTGGACCAGTTTGTCGATATCTGGCGTTGCTTCACCATTTTCCCACTTGGAAACAGCCTGACGGGAAATATAGAGTTTCTCTGCCAACTCATCTTGGGATAGGTTATTGGCTGTGCGTAAAACTCGAATTTGCTGTGCTAACTGATTCATGATCATTTCCTCCTCTTTTTTATAAGTCTATTATAGTTTAGAAAGGAACAGTTGACTAGCACTTTTTAGGAAAAATTCGCAACCAGCAGTTGCAAACTGTCAACTAGGTTTCACTAGGCAGCACTTGTTGCATTTTTCGTTCAAAATCATGCCGGCTCATCATGACTACATGGTCACAGTTGGTACAGCGGATTTTGATATCCGCTCCTAGACGGATGACTTCCCATTTATTGGCCTTCTTGCCGGTCGATTTGATGACACAGGCATGAGGCTTTTTCATTTCGACAAAGGATCCTAATTGATACATACTTCCTCCTTAAAGATACATACTTCTTTCCTGATAGGTTAACGTTACCTCATTTGCAGTGCATATCTCTCCATCTATTTGCAATAATAATTTTTCTTTTGATTTTAAAACTACATCTACCCCTGTTAAATGCTGAATTGTATGAGAAGATTCATGCCTCTTCGTTAATAAGGCTAACAATGATTGTAGACGTTGGTAGAAATTTCCATTTTTGAAGTAAACAATATCTACTTCCTTCTTTTTAGCACTTGCTGTTGGCCATATCATGATTCCTCCACCAAAATAAAGACTATTTGCTACAGAAATAAAAAAGAGATTACCTAACTGATAAGATTTTCCATCAAGAGTTAATTCTAAGTTTATAGCTTGTTTTGAAAATAATGTTTTAATACCAAAGAATAGATAAGTTAACCTCCCAAGTTTTACCTTGTTCAGAATTTTTTTCAAAATTGAATTCGTTGAACCATTGATAACTTGAGCTGCAAAGCCAAAATCCATACTGTTTACAACCGTTCCGTGTGAACTGTTTAAAACATATATCCGACTTGTTTTTCCCTCTAAAATGGCATCTACACTTCTATAGAGCGATGTTATATTCATTGCTTTTGCAAAATCATTTCCAGATCCTGTTGGATAATAAGCAAACGGTAGACTAGCTGGCCAAAAACGCAAGGCTTTAGATAGGGTGCCGTCTCCGCCTAAAATCATTAATTGGTCTTCACTACTGACAAACTCCTTTAAAATAGCCTCTATTTGACTTTTTTCATCCTCAGGCCCAACTGTCATAAAAATGTTAACTGCAAGCTGTGGATAACTTTCTTTTATTTTGAATATGATGTGTTCAGCAGTATGACTACCAGCATTAGGATTAGCTAATATATATAACGTCATTTATTCCCCATCACTAAATATATAAAAATAAGCTAGGTGCTATTTTTTAGTATAACATAAAAACGGCTAGTTTAGCCGTTCTTAATATTATTTAGTTGGTACGAACTGGTGTAACCAATTGAATAAAATCTTCCCCTTCATTATTGGGAATCAATGTAAATGGACGGACAGAAGAGATAAAGCTAATTTTCACTTGTTCACTAGTTGTGGCTTTCAATGCTTCTATCAAGTAAGTTGGGTTAAAGCTGATTACTAAGTCTTCACCTAATACTTCTACAGTATCTAATTCCTCATTCACACGTCCAACTTCTGGAGAATTTACATGAGCCGATACAACATTATTAGCAATTTCCAGTTTTACTGTACCATTTTGCGTTGCATTTGAAAGAAGACGAGCACGCTCCATCGAGTGACGAAGATTTGCAGTATCAAAAATTGCAGTTGTTTTAAACTCAGTTGGAATTAAGCGGTCGGTATCAGGGTAGGTACCTTCTAATAAGCGTGTATAGAAGCTAATATGCTCGCTTCTAAAAAGGATTTGATTATTTGAAAAGAAGACTTCTACTGTTTCAATATCATCTGTAAAAACTGCAGTAAATTCACGGAGAGAACGACTTGGAATGACAACATTAAAATCATCACCAGATGTATCAAGGACCAATTTCCGTTGGCTCATACGGTGTGAATCTGTTGCAACAGTTTTTAGATTTTTATTTTCCGTTAAAACAAAATGAACACCCGTAAGAATAGGACGACTTTCTTGTGTAGAAGCTGCAAATGCTGTTTCATTAATTGTTTGTTTCAATACTTTGGTTTCTAACACCAATGGTTTTGAAGTTGGAACTTCCTGTAAACGAGGATACTGTTCTGCTTCTTTTCCCTTTAATGTGATTTCAGACTTACCACTTGTCAAAACGATTTGCTTTTGTTCAATTTCATTGAAGTCAAGGACCAAATCCGGCATGCTGGATACGACATTAATAAAGAAACCAGCTTCTAAGAGAATGGAACCTGGAGAACTGATCAAAAGTCCTGCATTTTCATCTTGAATAGAAATAAAATGTTCAATCGAGATTTGTCCATTTGAACCAGTTAAAGTGATTCCTTCACTAGTTACTGTAATTTTTACTGTTGAAAGAATTGGAATAGCATTTTTTGTACTGATTGCCCGTTTAGTAATACTAAGTGCTTGTAGAAATATATTTTTATTAATAGAAAATTGAATCATGGATTCTCCTTTATTTATTATCTATAAGGTTAATAGTAGATAGTAGTCTCTGTGTATTCTGTGGAAAAGTGATGAAAGACTAATAAAACTGCGGGAATTAACTTGTTCACAACTTGTGGAAAAAACAGAAGTTTTTTTAAAAGTTATACACAGGTTAACGAAGTTTATTTTTTATACTGGTAATCTCTATTTCTAAATTCTCATCATCCAAGAGGAGAGTTTTTATTTTATTGTATGCATGCATAACGGTTGTATGGTCTCGATTACCAAATTCTTTCCCAATTTTTGGAAGGGAATTGTCTGTCATTTCACGTGATAAAAACATAGCAACTTGTCGTGCGTGAACGATATGTTGAACACGCTTAGAACCTTTTAATTCTTTCAAGCTGACACCGTAGAAATTTCCCACTTCGGTTTGGATTTTCTCAATAGGAATAACCATGTTTTGTGGATTTGTTTGTTTTCTTGATCGAATAGCCTCAGCAGCAACCTCGACACTTATCTCAGACAGTTGCCGCATAGTGGCTATCAAATGGATATCTTTTAAGGCACCTTCAAGGTCACGTACGTTCGAATCAAATTGCCCAGCTAGATAGGATAGCGTCTCATTTGTAAAGTTATAAGGCAGGTTCTCGCACTTGTTACGTAAAATTGCGATACGTGTTTCAAAATCAGGTGGAGTGATTTCACTGGTTAACCCCCATTTGAAACGTGTTACTAGTCTTTCTTCCAAATTATCTAAGTGATCGGGATTACGGTCGCTTGTGAGTACAATCTGCTTATTTTTTTCATGAAGCGCATTAAAAGTATGGAAAAATTCTTCCTGTGTTGTTGCTTTATTACGGAGAGACTGAATGTCATCAATTAGAAGTAAGTCCAGATTGCGATAGGTTTTTTTGAAACTTTCCATATCATTGAGACGGAGGTGTTCTAAAAATTCATTGATGAATGTTTCCGATGAGACATATTTTATCCTTGCCTGGGGATTATCGGCTAGAACCTTATTTCCAATCGCATTTAAAATATGAGTTTTTCCAAGACCAGGACCACCAAAAATGAATAATGGATTGTAGAGCTCACCTAGGTTATCAGATACAGCTAAAGCTGCAGCCTTTGCCCAGTGATTATTGTCTCCTTGTACAAAATTAGCAAAGGTGTACTGGGATTTTATATCAGAATGAACCGGTTGAAAAGTTTCTTGAGGAGTAGCCGGCCCAGGTGTCTGTACCTGGTGAAACACTGAACTTCTTGCGTTTGTAATGTTCTTAATTTCCTGTTCATCTTCTGTAAATTGATATTGGATGGCAAGAGGTTCTCCGTAGATTTCAAAACTAGCGGCAATCATTAACTCTTCGAAGTTTTTTTCCCAAAAATCTTTTTTAAATGGACGATTTAAGAAAATATTGGCAACTTGCTGGTTGATTCCAAGTAATTTTGCATCAGCGACATAAAAATCATAAATAGATGGCTTAAAATTTACTTTTGCTAATTCAATAAATCGTTGCCAAAAAAGTTGTTCTTGGTTCATATTTTCCCCCTTTCACATTATATTCGTTAGAATAGTGTACCATAAAAAACAAAAGTTTTCCACAGATAATTTTAAAAATCCACACTGTTAAGAAAAGTTTTCCACAAGATGTGAATAAAAGTCAGAACCTTTGCTGGTCCTGACTTTTTGTAATGATTTTAGTGTGGAAAAGAGTGTTTATAAAAATAAATTGTAAACAAGTCTATTTAAAATTGTTGATAATTCTTTCGAATTCATCGAGGTCATTAAAGCTAATTCGAATTTCTCCGCTCCCGTTTTTCTTCTTGATAATTTTTGTAGCTGTTCCAAGAGTTTTACTGAGTGAATCTTCCTGTTCTTTTAAAAATTGGTCGCGTTGTTTAAGCTTAGTGTGTTTTTTCTTATTTGCAGCTATTAATTTTTCAAGCGTACGCACACTTAAATCTTTTGATAAAATGAGTTGAACCCATTCGGCTTGCTTTTCTTCTGAAAATGACACCAATTGTCGCGCGTGCCCTTGTGAAATTTTTCCTTCTTCTACAGCTTGTTTAGTCTGAGATGATAGATTTAGTAGGCGCAATAAATTACTGATATATGGTCTTGATTTTCCCATGATTTGAGCAACTTCATCATGTGTTAACCCTCTACTAATCAATTTTTGATAAGAGGCTGCTTCTTCTATCGGATTTAAGTTAGAACGTTGCAGATTCTCTATGATAGCCTGATAGAGTAAATCATCATCAGTCAGCTCTTTTACCACTGCTGGTATTGTAGTCAGTCCAGCTAATTGACTGGCTCGCAACCTTCTTTCTCCAGCTAATAATTCGTATCCGATAATAGAAGATTTTCTTACAATAATCGGTTGAATTAAGCCATTTTCCTTAATGGATTGAGCGAGCTCAAGTAGCTCCTTTTCATCAAAATGAATTCTTGGCTGATAGGGATTGGGATGGATTTCTGAAATATTTAGTGTACGTAATTCTTCCATTATTCGCTAAGTTCTTCTGTAGAATGTGTCAACTTAATGTCAACAGTTTGTTTCTGATTATTGCGGTAATAAGTTACAGTGATTGTATCTCCAATTTGATGTTTGTAGAGAGCGCTCTGGAGGTCACTCTTATTTTGAATAGCTTCTCCGTCAATCTCAGTAATAACATCAAAAGTTTCTAATTTTCCATCTGCAGGTAGTCCACTTTGTGTAGAGACAATTACGACACCGGATGTTAATTCCGTATTTGATAATCCAGCTTTTTCTAATTGACTAGTTGACAAGGTCGTCAAGTTAACCATATGAACTCCAAGAGCAGGTCGGCTAACTTGTCCAGTTTTTTCAAGCTGATTGATAATAGCTACGGCATCATTTGCAGGAATAGCAAATCCCAACCCTTCTACAGCCACGCCTGAGCTATTTGCAGAACTTGAGGTAATTTTGCTAGAGGTAATGCCTATCACTTGTCCTTGTGTATTGATTAACGGTCCGCCAGAGTTTCCAGGGTTGATAGCTGTATCAGTTTGAATAGCGTTGGTTGAGATTGTTTGTCCATCTTTTGATTGTGAAGTAACTGTCCGACTTAGGCTGGAAATAATACCTTGAGTAACTGTATTGGCGTAGACACTACCTAGAGGACTACCAATTGCGATTGCAGTTTCTCCAACTTTAATTGTATCGGAATCAGCAAATTCAGCAACAGCAGTGACTTTATCTGCTGATATTTTTATAACAGCTATATCAGAATATGTATCAGAACCAACAAGTTCACCGCTAATTTTTTCTCCAGATGCTAAAAGGATATCAATCTTTTCTGCGTTATTAATAACATGCGTATTTGTCACAATATAGGCATATCGACCATCTTTTTTGTAGATAACACCAGATCCCTCCCCAGCAACGGCTAGTTCGTCAGATGATTCAATATTTCCAAAGATAGCACCAAGACTATTGTTGGCTGACTTTTGGTAATTAATAACAGACACAACAGCATTTTGTACTTTCTCTACAGCCTTTGTAGTAGAAGTTTCATTATTATATTGAACATTGCTGACACTAGTGATAGCAGAATTTGCTTGTTGAACCTGTGGCTGGAAGAAAGAGGCTGATAAGGCCCCGATAAGACCCCCAAAAAATCCAATTACAAATAAAATCGCAAATTTCAAATATTTTTTCATATAAGGAATCCTTTCCATTTCTTTAATTTTCCTTAAGAGTACTATTTCTTTCTTAATTATAACTTAAAGTTTTCAAAAATCAATCCACAATCTGTGGATAACTCTGTGAATTATGTGAAAAACTGTAGCCATATCCTGATTTTCTAAAAATATTTTCTGTCGTATGCTTGTGGATATGTTACAATTATTTTATGAAAATAAAATTGATTACCGTTGGAAAATTGAAAGAAAAGTACCTCAAAGAAGGTATTGCAGAATATAGTAAACGATTGGGACGATTCACTAAGTTGGATATGATTGAGCTTCCTGATGAAAAAACACCAGATAAAGCCAGTCAAGCAGAGAATGAACAAATATTAAAAAAAGAAGCCGATAGAATTATGTCTAAAATTGGAGAGCGAGATTTTGTCATTGCCTTAGCGATAGAAGGGAAACAATTTCCATCGGAAGAATTTAGTCAAAAGATATCTGATATTGCAGTAAATGGGTATTCAGATATAACTTTTATCATCGGTGGTAGTTTGGGTCTCGATTCTTGTATTAAAAAAAGAGCTAATTTGTTGATGAGTTTTGGACAGTTGACACTTCCCCATCAACTAATGAAATTAGTTCTCATCGAGCAGATTTATCGTGCATTTATGATTCAGCAGGGAAGCCCATATCATAAGTAGTTTCACGTGAAACAAGGAGTGAAAATGAATCAAAAAGATTATCGTGTTTTTGAGGGATTGAGAATTGCTTGTTCATTAACGTTTATCAGTGGTTATTTAAATGCCTTTACTTTTGTGACTCAGGGTGGTCGCTTTGCTGGCGTACAATCTGGAAATGTTATTTCCCTAGCTTATTTTTTAGCTAAAGGTAACTTTGCGCAAGTAGTTAATTTTTCCATTCCCATTTTATTTTTTGTATTCGGACAATTTTTTACCTACTTAGCAAGAAGGTATTTTGAAAAACAAACATGGTCTTGGCACTTTGGTAGTAGTGTAATGATGTTAGTTCTTATTTTACTAACTATCATTTTCTCACCTATTATGCCTGCGTCTTTTACAATTGCTAGTTTAGCCTTCGTAGCCTCTATTCAAGTAGAAACATTTAGAAGGTTACGAGGTGCTCCGTATGCAAATGTGATGATGACAGGGAATGTCAAAAATGCTGCTTATCTCTGGTTTAAAGGAGTTATTGAAAAAGATTCAGAACTTAGAAAAACAGGTAGAAACATCTTATTGACCATTATAGGGTTTATGCTAGGTGTTATTATATCTGCTCACCTATCCTTCCAATTTGAAGAATATGCCCTTATTGGTCTGATTTTGCCAGTTTTATATATTAATTATGAATTATGGCAAGAAAAAAGACCTACTCGAGGTAGATCTGAATGATTCCAGCAGGATTCGAACCTGCGACCGTTCGCTTAGAAGGCGAATGCTCTATCCAGCTGAGCTATGGAACCTTAACTATTTTATTTTACATTAAACAAGGCACTCTGTCAATACAATAAAAAATCAAAAAATGTATTGACAAACAAAGTCACATGTATTATACTAGTTATTGTTCTAAAAATGGTCCGTTGGTCAAGGGGTTAAGACACCGCCTTTTCACGGCGGTAACACGGGTTCGAATCCCGTACGGACTATTTCTTCCGCCATAGCTCAGTTGGTAGAGCGCATGACTGTTAATCATGATGTCACAGGTTCGAGCCCTGTTGGCGGAGTAAATAAAGCATAGGAAACCTTGAGAAATCAAGGTTTTTTGTTTTTTACAAGAAAAAACCGAGAAAGTTTAGGATTCTCGGTTCTTAGAATAATAGTATCTAATGAATTGATAGGAGAAAAATACAAAAACTGCACCAAAAGAAATCAGTAAACCTAGATAGAAACCATTTGGTATAAAGGTTAAAACTAGTTTAGTTTGACCTGGACTTACATCCACTTTCATAAAACCCTCTTGTGCTTTTTGGATTTTGATAGGTTTACCATCAATGGTTGCATTCCATCCTTTATCATAGGGTAAAGTAAGGAGGAGCGAGGCTTCTTTATCGGTTACAAAATCAACGGTTACTTTATTACCATCAGTTTTTGTTACTACTTGTTTTTCTTGGAGAATGGAAATAGCCTGTTGGAAAGCTAATAAGTCCAATCGATAAAATTGTGGTTCATCAAAAGAAACTTGATTATTTTCAGGAAAATATACATCGACTTGAACTTGTACATCTGTAGTAAAGCTCCCCACATTGAAGAAAGAGAAAGCATTATCTAGTGTAAACTCACTTGACTGATTATTGACAGTAATGACAATCTTTTTTTGATTCTCATTTGAGAATGTTAAATTTGGCAAATTTAAGTATACCTGGCTATTTGCAGGTATATTTACTAAGAAAGTTGCCTTTGCAGCATCCTCATTGTCAACTTTGTTGACAGTCATTCGATTGTTCAGTTCAACTGTATTTTGTGAAACAACATCTGATAAAGTGTGGTAATATTTTTGAGATAGCCCTGTTAGTTGATTAAGAAAATTTGTTTGATTATCGAGAGTCAGATTTGTAAAATTGACATCTCTGTAAATCCCTTCAGTCAATAGTGCTAACCCTAGATTAAAACTATTTTCGTAAAGATTAATAGTAGACTGACTCTGATTCAGTGTGAAACCAAACTTATTTGAGTCCGTAGTAGCTAAATTATATTTGATTCCGAATAGGCTATCAGCAATAATTGTATTATTCTGATAACGAAGATTCAAATTGGTACCGTCTGAACGGAAACCGAGCTTATCTAGTACTGAGCTGGAAGCACGATTTCGAATGGAGGAGAATTGAGAAATACCGTTGTAATTGAATTTCATGCTATCATTGCCAGTTTGTGGTAATAGACGTTCTATACGATAAAACGAATCAGTTGTAGTCTTTGTAGACTTTACAATACTGTCAATATCTGTCAATTTTTCTTCATAGTTTGATCGGCTAGGAAAATGCCATTCATCAGAAATCCCCTGAACCTGATAATGACTATGTAATCCAAGTTCTAAGAAAGTGAAGAACAATAAAACAATATTAATCCATTTTAAGGATGATTTATAGTGAATCATTGCTACAAAAAGAATGAAGTAGGCTATTAGAAATTCTAGTGTGAGTAGGAAATTTACATCCATTAGAAACTCATAATGATCTCTAAAAATAAAGGTAGTAGCAAAGCAAATGAGTAAAAATGAAACAATCAGAGTAAAATTTTTAATACTTACTTGACGTAGTCGTACCAATGTCTCTGCTGCTAAATAGATAACGGTTATTGATAGAACCCATGCATAACGATAGAGGAACATGTTTGGCGCATGCATGCCTTGCCAAAAAAGATTGAGTGGTTTTAGGTAGAAACTTGAAATAATGAATGTAAAGAATAGAGCATAGGAGAGTTTGACAGTTGATTTTATTTCTTTTAATGTAAAGAATAATAAAGCGAGTATTAATGGAACGAGACCAACAGAGATCATGGGAATAGAACCGAATTTTGTTGTATCAAAGCTACCAACTAAGTTTTTTGCAAAGAAGTCCAGATACCAAGAGTCTTCGGTTTTTAGGTTGACAATTTTTGTAAATGTCTCACCATGAGTTTTTAAATCCAAGTAGGTTGGTAACAACATGAACATGCTACTTAGAGCAGATAAAATTGACACTATTGTAAAGTTGATAAATCTTTTGATTCTCTGACTATCTATCCATGATAATTGAACCAATGTCCACAATGTTAGAAAAATAGCCACCATATAACCGAAGTAATAGTTTTGGATAAACAAGCATGTTAATGTTATGTAGTAGAGAATCGGACCCTGTTTTTTTAATAATCGATGCAATCCAAGAAGAATTAGTGGGAGGAGTATAAAAACGTCTAGCCAGTTGTTTATTTCTAATTGACTTGTACTAAAACTCATCAGAGAAAAACTAGTAGCGAGTAATAGTGCCCATTCTTCTTTCAAATTTTTATGGATACCCTTTAGGCTGACATAAGTTGACAATCCAGTCAATCCAAATTTGACAATAGTGACAAGATAGATAGCGTCAGGCATGGATTGTAAATCAAAGAAAAAGACAATTGGAGATAGGAATGAACCTAGGTAATAGGAGGATAGAGCATAAAAATTGAGTCCTAAACCACTTGAAAATGTGTAAAAGAGAGAGCCGTCTCCGTGTAAAGTATTTCGTAATGTTTGATTAAAAATAACATACTGGTGGAAGCCATCACTGGCCAATATTGTTGTATCACTTCCCCACCAGATTCCTTGAAATGCTAAGACTATAGAAATAATAGTTAGCGGAATAAGGAAAGATAAGAGATAATAAATGGATGTTTTTGTAAATATTTTTTTCATAGATTTAAAAGAAAAGGCGAATAAATCGCCTTTTTATTATGCTTTCCAAAGTTCTTGTACTTTAGCTTGTACTTCAGCATTTTCCAAGAATTCATCGTAAGTTTCATCGATTCGATCGATAACACCGTTTTTAGAAATGACGATGATATGGTTTGCTAAAGTTTGAATAAATTCGTGGTCGTGGCTGGCAAAGATGATGGCCTCTTTAAAAGCTTTCAAACCATCGTTCAGACTGGAAATTGACTCCAAGTCCAAGTGGTTGGTTGGATCATCTAAGACCAAGACATTTGACTTGAGGAGCATGAGTTTTGACAACATCACGCGCACTTTTTCGCCCCCTGACAAGACGTTTACAGGTTTGTTAACCTCATCACCCGAGAAGAGCATACGTCCCAAGAAACCGCGCAAGAAGGTATTGTCATCTTCTTCCTTGCTGGCAAATTGACGGAGCCAATCAAGGATAGATTCGTTTGTATCGAAGTCACGAGTATTGTCTTTTGGTAAGTAGGATTGACTAGTAGTGACACCCCACTTGACAGTACCTTCATATTCAATATCGCCCATAAGAGCACGAATGAGAGCAGTTGTTTGGATGTCGTTTTGACCAATAAGAGCAGTTTTGTCACCTGGACGCAGGATAAAGCTGATATTGTCAAGAATCGTTTCACCATCGATGACAACTTTTAAGTTTTCAACTGTTAAGAGGTCATTACCGATTTCACGTTCTGATTTGAAGTTGATAAATGGATACTTACGGCTAGAAGGAATAATTTCCTCCAACTCGATTTTATCCAACATCTTCTTACGTGAAGTAGCTTGCTTAGACTTAGAGGCATTAGCAGAGAAACGAGCAACGAATTCTTGTAATTCCTTGATTTTTTCTTCTGCTTTGGCATTACGGTCAGCTTGTAGTTTAGCTGCTAATTCACTAGATTGTTTCCAGAAGTCGTAGTTACCAACGAAAATCTTGATTTTACCGAAGTCAAGGTCGGCCATGTGGGTACATACTTTGTTTAAGAAGTGGCGGTCGTGGGATACAACGATAACCGTATTTTCAAAGTCAATCAAGAAATCTTCGAGCCAGTTGATGGATTGGATGTCCAGACCGTTGGTTGGCTCGTCCAAAAGAAGAACATCTGGTTTACCAAAGAGGGCCTTAGCCAATAGGACCTTAACCTTCTCACCGTTGGTCAATTCGCTCATGTTTTGGTAGTGGAGGTCTTCTGAGATGTTGAGGTTTTGGAGCAATTGAGAGGCTTCACTTTCAGCTTCCCAGCCACCAAGTTCAGCAAACTCACCTTCTAATTCAGCAGCACGAACCCCATCTTCATCAGAAAAATCTTCCTTCATGTAAATGGCATCTTTCTCTTTCATGATGCTGTAAAGTTGCTCATTTCCCATGATAACAACGTCAATCACGCGCTCATCTTCATAGTCGAAATGGTTCTGACGTAGTACAGAAAGGCGTTCGTCTGGTCCAAGTGAAATATGACCTGTTGATGGCTCGATGTCACCAGCAAGAATTTTTAAAAATGTAGATTTACCGGCCCCGTTTGCACCAATCAAACCGTAGGTATTTCCTGCTGTAAATTTGATATTGACATCGTCAAATAATTTGCGGTCGCTAAAGCGAAGCGATACGTCTGATACTGTAAGCATAGTTTCTCCTCTATTTCTGTCTGTTAGTTTTATTGTACTAGAAAGAACTTGAATTTTCAATGAATTACATTGGAATCAAGATATCTTCATCATAATGTTTATAGTCTTTTTGAAGACTGAAGCCACGTCCGCGCACCTGACTCGCAGGCATAACAACCATAAAGGCAGTTTCATCAATTTCTAATATAGCTGTTTCCAGTTTTTGCATTTCTGGAATAGAGATAGTAGTCATCAACATGCGCTTGTCAACCCCTGTAAAGCCACCGATAATTGGAAGTTCTGTCACACCGCGATCAGCAACTTTAGTAATATAGTCTTTAATTTCTTCTGATTTTTGAGAAATAATCATGACATTTCGAGAAGATTGGGTACCAGACATCATGCGGTTGACAATATAAGTAATGGTCATTAGGGCAATAATCGAGTACATAACAGTATCAGTATCGAAGGCAATAAATCCAAGACCAACGATAATACCATCAATAATAGCCATTGTCAGACCTAATGATAAAGGGGTGTACTTGTGAATAAATTGAATAAGAATACCTGTTCCACCAGTAGAAGAATTTCCAAGGAAAACAAGCCCAAGTCCAAAACCTAGGATAATTCCACCGAAAATAGCAGCTAGGAGAGGATTTTCTGTCAAGTTGGGTAAACCTGCTGTCAACTTGATGCAAAGAGGATAAATGACAGCACCATAGACAGTTTTGATAAATACAGATTTTCCTAAGAAAAACCAACAGATGATTAATAAAGGGATGTTACAGTAGAGGACAAAGTCAGACGGACTCCACCCCAGAAGAGCATTGAGTGCGATTGCTAAACCTCCGACCCCACCAGATACGATATTATTCTCTAGAAAAAAACTGTTAAATCCAATGGCCATGACAACTGATCCGAGTGTGACAGAGATAAAGTCCTTTATACGTTCTTTCATATATTCTCCTTGGTTAGTGTTATAAAAGCAATTTCTATTATCCCTAATTTAGACAGTATCGTCAAGGCTTTGTCAGCTTGACTTTCTAATTTTTTGCGGTTATAATAGGAATCAATCAGAAGAGTAGTAAGTGGATAATTTTTAGAGAGTTTGTGGTTGGTGGGAACAAACAAGAGTCGCTTATGAATGGACTGAGTGAATAGAATCTGAATAAATAAGGATTCGGCTAGCAGGCCTTATGTGCAAAAAGATGTAAGCTTATTTAATGCTTATAAGTGAGGTGGCACCGTGTCCTTGACGCCCTCGCACAGTTTTCTGTGCGTGGGCTTTTATTATGTAAAAGGAGAATATTTTATGGGGAAAACGATTATCCTAACAGGAGACCGTCCAACAGGCAAATTACATATTGGACATTATGTTGGTTCGTTGAAAAATCGTGTTTTATTACAGGATGCAGGTCAACATGAACTTTTTGTCTTTTTAGCAGACCAACAAGCGTTGACAGATCATGCAAAGGAACCGCAAAAGATTGTTGAATCCGTTGGAAACGTAGCACTAGATTATCTAGCGGCAGGACTTGATCCAGCTAAGACAACGATTTTCATCCAGAGTCAAATTCCTGAATTGGCAGAGTTGACCATGTACTATATGAACTTGGTATCTGTTGCACGTCTAGAACGCAATCCAACTGTAAAAACCGAGATTGCTCAGAAGGGATTTGGCGAAGGAATTCCAGCTGGTTTCTTGGTCTATCCTGTGTCTCAAGCGGCTGACATCACAGCCTTCAAGGCAAATTTTGTCCCTGTTGGAAATGACCAGAAACCGATGATTGAGCAGACCCGTGAAATCGTTCGTAGCTTTAACCATGCTTATCAGACGGATATTTTGGTGGAGCCAGAAGGTATCTATCCTGAAAATGAGGCAGCTGGTCGCTTACCAGGTTTGGACGGCAATGCCAAGATGTCCAAGTCACTTGGAAATGGGATTTACTTGGCAGATGACATGGATACACTCAAAAAGAAAGTCATGTCCATGTACACTGATCCCAACCACATCCGTGTTGAAGATCCAGGTAAGATTGAAGGAAACATGGTTTTCCACTATCTTGACGTTTTTGGGCGCGAAGAAGATAAGGCTGAGATTGAGGCTATGAAGGAGCACTATCAACGTGGTGGTTTGGGCGATGTGAAGACTAAACGTTATTTGCTGGACATTTTAGAGAGAGAATTAGGACCAATCCGTGAACGCCGTCTGGAGTTTGCACAGGATATGGGACAGGTCTATGCAATGTTGGAAGCAGGTAGCCAAAAAGCTCGCCAAGTTGCTGCGACAACTCTTGACCAAGTGAAATCTGCTATGGGAATTAACTACTTTAAATAAGGTTAACAATGAAAGAGCAATGTTGAGAAAATGTTGCTTTTTTCATTTGTTTTACGACGTAGTAAAAAACAAACGTTCGAATTTTATATATAAAACTGAATAGAATTTTCTGAATTTTTAGGAATGATGATATTAAAGCGAATAATGATTGACAAATGATTTCAAAATGTTATCATAATTAAAATACAAATACAATCATGCTACATATTAAATAAGAAAAGAGGAAGAAAATGTCAAACTGGGACACTAAATTTTTGAAAAAAGGCTTTACTTTCGACGATGTATTACTTATTCCGGCTGAAAGTCATGTTTTACCACATGATATTGATTTAAAAACACAATTAGCACCAAATTTGACCCTTAATCTTCCGATTATTTCTGCTGCCATGGATACAGTAACAGATAGTAAAATGGCTATCGCTATGGCACGTGCAGGTGGTTTGGGTGTCATCCATAAGAATATGTCTATCGCGGAGCAGGCTGATGAGGTGCGTAAGGTAAAACGTTCCGAAAATGGTGTCATTATTGATCCATTCTTCCTAACACCAGAGCACACCATTGCTGAGGCTGAGAAATTAATGGCTACTTATCGTATTTCCGGTGTGCCAATCGTTGAAACATTGGAAAATCGTAAATTGGTTGGTATCATCACCAACCGTGATATGCGTTTCATTTCCGATTATTCACAGCCAATTTCTACAAACATGACAAGCGATGCTTTGGTAACAGCGCCAGTTGGAACAGACCTTGCGACTGCGGAGGCTATTCTTCACAAGCATCGTATTGAAAAATTGCCATTGGTTGATGAAAATGGTCGTTTGTCAGGCTTGATTACTATCAAAGACATTGAGAAAGTCATTGAGTTCCCAAATGCAGCGAAGGATGAATTTGGTCGTCTCTTGGTTGCGGGTGCTGTTGGTGTCACATCTGATACTTTTGAACGTGCAGAAGCCCTTTTTGAAGCGGGTGCAGACGCGATTGTCATCGATACGGCTCACGGTCACTCAGCAGGTGTTCTTCGTAAGATCAAAGAAATCCGTGACCACTTCCCAACTCGTACCTTGATTGCTGGCAACATTGCCACAGCTGAAGGAGCTCGTGCTCTTTATGAAGCTGGTGTTGATGTTGTCAAGGTCGGTATTGGACCAGGTTCAATCTGTACAACACGTGTCATCGCAGGTGTTGGTGTACCACAAGTGACAGCTATCTATGATGCAGCTGGTGTCGCGCGTGAATATGGTAAAACCATTATCGCTGACGGTGGTATCAAGTATTCAGGAGATATTGTCAAGGCACTTGCTGCGGGTGGTCATGCCGTTATGCTTGGTTCTATGTTTGCAGGAACGGATGAAGCACCAGGTGAGACAGAAATCTTCCAAGGTCGTAAGTTCAAGACCTATCGTGGTATGGGCTCTATCGCTGCCATGAAACAAGGTTCAAAAGACCGTTACTTCCAAGCATCTGTAAATGAAGCCAACAAACTTGTTCCAGAAGGAATTGAAGGACGTGTAGCCTATAAAGGTTCTGTTGCAGATATGATTTTCCAAATGGTTGGTGGACTTCGCTCAGGTATGGGTTATGTAGGTGCTGGTAACTTGACTGAATTGCATGAAAATGCTCAGTTCATCGAAATGTCAGGTGCTGGTTTGAAAGAAAGCCATCCACACGATGTTCAAATTACAAACGAAGCTCCAAACTATTCAGTACAGTAAACAAAAACAAGACCCTCTTGACAGGGTCTTTACTTTTTTGTAAATTTTATTGACAACAGTGTAAACAATCTTATTCTGACTCAGTAACCTTACCAGACTCAATATGGAAGATTTTTAAACTATTAGGTAGCTTATGTAAATGGTCTAAAGATGTCGTTGTAATAAATGTTTGAATCGTATCTGTAATAGTTTCTAGTAGCTTGATTTGACGATTATTATCCAGCTCACTCATAACATCATCTAAGAGTAGAATTGGATACTCTCGTGTGACTTCTTTCATCAGCTCGATTTCAGCCAGTTTAAGTGACAGAACAAGACTGCGGTGCTGACCTTGACTACCATAATGGGCATTCATTCCATTTATAAAGAAAGCTACATCATCTCGATGTGGTCCAACTCCTGTATTTTTCTTAAATAAATCACGTTTTCGACACCTTTCCAATTCTGTCAAGAATATGTCAATTAAATTGACAGAAGTAGTAAACTTAATTGAGGATTGATATTCGATAGTTAGTTCCTCCTTCTTATCTGAAATATCTTGAACTTTTCTATTTCCGAATTCCTCTAATTTCTTTAAAAAGTCAATACGATGTTGGATAACACGACTACCATATTCAGCAAGTTGCTGATCTAACACGGATAGGAAGTTCTCATCAATCTTATCTGTAGATTTGAGGTAAGTATTTCTTTGTTTTAAAACGTGGTTATAATTCGATAGGTCAGAGAGATAGAGTGGTTTGATTTGCCCGAGCTCGACATCGATGAACTTTCTTCTCAAAGCAGGCGCACCTTTTATCAGCTGTAAATCTTCTGGAGCAAATAGGACGACGTTCATATGTCCAATGTAATTAGAAAGTTTTGCTTGTTTGAGATGGTTGACCTTGGTCACTCGCCCCTTATCTGTCAAGTGAATGTCAAGTGGAACTTTACCGCTTGCGCGATGGAGTAAACCCGAAATAGATAATTCCTTTTCTTGAAACTGTAGTAGGTCCTTATCTGTCCGTGTTCGATGACTTCGTGTTAAAGCTAAAGTATAGATAGATTCTAGAATATTGGTTTTTCCTTGGGCGTTTTCGCCTAAAAAGACATTGAGCCCTTTGTGGAACTCAATATCTAATTGGTTGTAATTGCGAAAATGTTGTAACTCTAATCGTTCTAGCCACATGTCTACATACCAGGGAAACGAACAGGTTTTCTTTCAGTCTTTTTAGTTGCTTTTTTAGGAGTCTTTACCTGTTTCTTATTCTTTTTATTTTCTTGATTTAACTTTTTAACGATTGCAGCCACACGTTCTTTTTCAGCTTGATATTCTTGGTGTTGCTGTATTTCTTCTGCACTAGGTGCGACGATTGTGATGTTGGTGTTGTGGTCTGGGAGTGTGATAACATCTCCGATACGGATTTTTTTACCGCGTCTTTTTTCATCCTCTCCATTGAAAAGAATGGTATTTTCTTCTAAGAAACCTTTAATGGCACCTCCTGAATGGAGAATACCAGTCGTTTTTAATAATGCTTGTAATGTGATGTAGTCATCAAATAATTTAAATTCCATAAGTCACCTCGTTACAGAATATTATATCACAAAATGGTATAATGGAAGGTACAATGTTTGAAAGAGGAAGAAGATGAAATTACAAGAGGGAGTAGATCTTCATTTTATTGATACAGATCAGTTTACGACAAATCGTATACGTATTCGCTTTGCAGCTGAAATGAGTGAGGCTACAGTTGCTGGTCGTGTGTTAGTTGCAAATATTTTTGAAATGGGTAACCAAGAATTTCAGACAGCTCAGGCTGTTCGGAGAAGATTGGCAGAATTGTATGGTGCTCAGTTCTCGACCTCAGTTTCAAAACGTGGTAGGGTGCACTGTGTAGATGTGATAATTTCATATGTCAGTCCTCGTCACTTGCCAGAAAATGAGGATATTACAGTAGAGATTCTTGATTTTTTACACACGTGTATATTTAGACCACTGAAAAAGGGGCGAGGATTTGATAGCCAGATTTTCGAGGTTGAAAAAACGAATTTAATCAATTTTCTTCAGTCAGAGATAGAAGATAATTTTTATCATGCAGATGTTGAAATGAGTAAGCTTTTTTATAAAGATCCCTCTCTTCAAATTCCACGCGTCGGTAGGCTTGATTTGGTTGAAAAAGAAACAGCAGAATCAACCTTTCAGATTTATCGGAATATGTTGCGTATGGATAAAATTGATATATTTGTCTTAGGGAAGGTTGACAGAGAACAAGTAAAAAGAAAACTTGAAGATTTTGGTTTTACTTATAGAAATCCAAAATTAGAGTTAGAATATCATCAAGAATACTCAAACATCACGCAAGAAAAAATCGAGCGTAAACAGGCAAGGCAGTCCATTTTGGAATTGGCATATCATTTACAGGTGGTTTACAACGATGTAAACTATCCGGCTTTGATGGTATTTAATGGTCTACTAGGTGCTTTCTCCCATTCGAAGTTATTTATGAATGTTCGTGAGAAAGAAAGTTTGGCCTATACAATTGGAAGTCAGGTCTCTATTTTTTCAGGAATGCTGAAGGTCTATGCTGGAATTAGCCGCGAAAATAGACTCAGGGTAATGAAGTTAATTAGTAAACAACTACTTGATTTAAAATGTGGTAAATTTACAGAAGAAGAATTAGAGTTGACAAAAAACATGTTGATTCATTCAGCAACCTTGGCTCAAGATAGGCAGAATAATTTGATAGAACAAGTATATAATCAAGTTACCTTAGGAAATAGAAATTTAAGTTGGCTAGATTGGATTGAGGCTATCAAATCGGTATCAATAGACGATGTCATTCGAGTAGGACAGATGATTAATTTACAGGCTGTTTACTTTATGGAGGGGACAGAAGAATGAAGTTAGTTGAGAAGAAGTATCCTTACATGAAAGAATCTGTCTTTTATGGGAAAGTTGACAATGGGTTGACAGTTGTTTTACTTCCTAAAGTAGATTTTCATGAGACATATGGAATTCTAACGACAAATTTTGGGGGTATTCATACTCGATTTACATTGGCTAATGGTAACAGTGTTGTTTATCCTGCAGGGATTGCACACTTTTTAGAACATAAGCTGTTTGAAACTGAGAATGAAGAGGATATTATGAATGAGTTTGCTAAATTGGGAGCAAGCGCAAATGCTTATACCAGTTTTAGACAGACTAGTTACTTATTTTCAACGACTCAGAAAGTATTGGAGTCTCTATCACTTTTACAATCTTTTGTTCGAGAACCGTATTTTACAGAAGACAATGTAGAAAGAGAACAGGGGATTATTGAACAAGAAATTGAGATGTATCAAGATGATGCAGATTATCGCTTGTTTATGGGAATTTTATCATCGCTTTATCCAAAAAGTCCTTTGGCCTATGATATAGCAGGGACAGTTGAATCAATTGCTGCAATTACTGCGGATGATTTACATGAGAATTTTGATGTGTTTTATCATCCAAGTAACATGAATTTATTCGTTATTGGTAATTTTGATTTAGAGGCAGTTTGGAAACAAATTTCAAGTTATCAAGTAGCTCAGATGGATAATCCAGCTCAGTCGTTTGAATTGGCAGGTGTCCAAAAGTTGCCGATAAAGGAGCATCTCTCAGAACAATTTGAAGTATCTACCCCAAAATTGGCTGTTGGTTTACGGGGAAATGACGAGGTTGATAGGGAGACTATTCAGAAATATCGGCTCAGTTTACAATTTTTATTTGCCATGTTGTTTGGTTGGACTTCAAAACGATACCAACAGTTATACGAGCAGGGAAAAATTGATTCTTCTTTCCAGTTCCAATTAGAGGTTACACCTGAGTACCACTATTTGATTATCTCGGGAGATACTCAAGAACCCATTACGCTTTCTAGTATGCTGATGAAAGCACTTAGGAAATTTGAGGATGATGCAGATGTGACAGAGGATCATTTACAATTGTTGAAAAACGAGATGTATGGAGATTTTATTCGTAGCTTAAATTCTCTTGAGTTTACAGCTAGTCACTTTGTTTCTCAGTATTCAGAATATGAAAATGTTTTTGATATACCTCAAATGATACAAAGTCTTCAGTTAGATGACATCAGAGAGGCAGGGCGTCGCTTTATTGAACACTGTGATATGACAGATTTCACGATTTTTCCAAAATAAGTGGGCGCAACCCGTCGAAATTTCCTTGGAATTTTGTTAGAATAGTATACTGTACATGATGAGCGATAGAGAGAGGGTATGTATGAGACAAAAGAGTATAGGTGAAGTACTTAGAACAGCTAGAGAAGGACGGGGTTGGACATTCGTTGACTTGCAACGGATAACAAAAATCCAAGCTAAATATTTGCAGGCACTTGAGTACAATGATTTTGATTTTATTGCAAACTCAGATGATGTTCATTCTATTTTAAAAGCATATGCTGAGGCTTTGGAATTAGATGCAGATGTCCTACTGGATGCTTACGAGACCAATAGTTTAGTGAAATATTATGAAGATGGAGAAGAAGAACTCCGATCTTCAGAATTGAAAAGAAGCTATAAGGTTCGCAAACGTAAAAAGAACTCTTATCTTCCGTTGATTTACTTATTACTTGCGACGGGTTTGATTATTATTTTTGTGACTTATATTGTTCATAGCAGGCTCCAAAATAGAGCATCTATTACGCCTACTACAACGTCATATAGTATAGTTGAGCAATCTGTATCTGAAGCAAGTAGTGGCACAGAGACGAGTTCTACTGAGCAGGCGCAGTCAAATTCAACGAGTTCAAGTAGTTCCGCTACAGAAAATGTGACTATTTCAGGATCAGGTTCTAACATTGTTGCGACCCTTAAAACAGTGACTTATCCAGTAGAAGTGACTGTAACAGCAAAAAATACAACGAGTTGGATCAGCCTTTCTGACACCTTGTTAGAGGGGGGCGTTACACTAACACCTGATAATCCAACAGTAACTACTACTATTGAAGAAGGAGTGACTTCTACTACACTTGTTCTTGGTGTTGTCAAAGGAGTAGAGGTAAGTGTAGGTGGCCAAAAGTTAGATATATCAGCTCTGACAGCCGATACAGGGTCGGTCACTTTAAATTTTGAATAAGGGCAATAAAGGTATTAGAATGAAAAAAGAAAATATTCCCAATGCATTGACGATAGGTAGGATTTTGGTAATCCCAATTTTTATCTTGTTACTGACCGTTTGGGATTCAACAATTAGTCATGTGTTGGCAGCACTTATTTTTGCATTAGCTAGTATTACGGATTATCTAGACGGCTACTTGGCTCGTAAATGGCAGGTTGTAACAAACTTTGGAAAATTTGCGGATCCGATGGCAGATAAGATTTTGGTGATGACAGCGTTTATCATGCTTGTAGAGCTTGGCTTTGCTCCAGCTTGGGTAGTTGCAATTATTATTTGTCGTGAATTGGCAGTGACAGGTCTTCGTCTACTCTTGGTGGAAAATGGAGGAACAGTTCTAGCTGCGGCTATGCCAGGAAAAATCAAAACATTCTCACAGATGTTTGCAGTTATTTTCCTGCTCTTACACTGGAACGTCGTGGGGCAAATAACACTCTATATTGCACTTTTCTTCACCCTATATTCAGGCTATGATTATTTCAGGGGTGCCTCTTACTTATTCAAAGATACTTTTAAATGATGACAAATATTATCGAAGTAAAAAATCTTAAATATAAATACAACCAAGAGGATGAGCGCTATACCCTAAATGATGTCTCGTTTCACGTGAAACAGGGAGAGTGGTTGTCTATTATTGGACATAATGGTTCGGGTAAATCAACAACAGTTCGTTTGATTGATGGTTTGTTGGAAGCTGAATCAGGTGATATTTATATTGACGGTGATGCCTTAACCATTGATAATGTATGGGATAAGCGACGCTTGATTGGTATGGTTTTTCAAAATCCAGATAACCAATTTGTGGGTGCCACAGTTGAAGATGATGTTGCATTTGGTTTAGAGAACCAGGGAATCTCTTTGGAGGAGATGCGTAGTCGAGTTGACGAAGCTTTGGAATTGGTTGGAATGACTGATTTCAAAACACGTGAGCCTGCTCGTTTATCTGGTGGTCAGAAGCAGAGGGTGGCGATTGCTGGAGTGGTTGCCTTACGTCCAAAAATTATTATTTTGGATGAGGCTACGTCTATGTTGGATCCAGAAGGTCGTCTCGACTTGATTAAAATTGTCCGTGAAATTAAGGAGCGTCATGGTATGACGGTTATCTCTATAACACATGATTTGGATGAGGTTGCATTGAGTGACCGAGTTATCGTGATGAAAAATGGACAGGTTGAATCAATTAGCACTCCAAATGAACTATTTATGCGAGAAGATTTGGTAGATTTAGACTTGGATAGACCATTTACGACAGAACTGGCTTCATTTTTGCGCCAGACTGGACTTGATTTACCGCTCCGCTATTTTACAGAGGAAGAATTAGAGGAAACTTTATGGGAATTGATCTCCAAGAAGTAAGCTATACCTATCAAGCTGGCACTCCTTTTGAGGGGCGTGCGCTTTTTGGTGTGGATTTGGAGATTGTTGATGGCTCTTACACGGCCCTTATTGGGCATACGGGTTCGGGCAAATCAACAATTTTACAACTCTTGAATGGATTAAATGTACCAACAGAAGGAAGAGTAGTCATTGATGATGTTGTGATTACAGCGACGTCTGAAAATAAGGATATTAAGCAAGTAAGGAAGAAAGTGGGGCTCGTTTTCCAATTTCCTGAAAGTCAAGTGTTTGATGAGACAGTTTTGAAAGATGTTGCTTTTGGTCCACAAAATTTCGGAGTTTCTCAGGAAGAGGCTGAAACGATTGCGCGTGAAAAGTTGGCCTTGGTTGGAATTGATGAAAGCTTGTTTGAGCGTAGTCCTTTTGAACTATCTGGTGGTCAAATGCGTCGGGTGGCTATTGCTGGGATTCTGGCAATGGAACCAAGTATCTTAGTTTTGGATGAACCAACAGCTGGCTTGGACCCTGCGGGTCGTCAGGAATTGATGGATATTTTCAAAAAGCTTCATGAATCAGGCATGACAATCGTTTTGGTAACTCATTTGATGGACGATGTGGCTAACTATGCTGATTTTGTTTACATTATGGAGAAGGGAAAGCTGGTCCGTTCTGGTAAACCAGTCGATATTTTTCAAGAGGTAGATTTTTTAGAGAGTATTCAGTTGGGAGTGCCTAAGATTACTAAGTTTGCAGCTAATTTGGAGAGAAGAGGCTTTGTATTTGAACGTCTTCCTATTACAATTGAAGAATTTACGGGGATGGTGACACATGGATAAATTAATTTTAGGTCGCTATATTCCTGGGGATTCAATTATTCATCGCTTGGATCCAAGAAGTAAGCTTTTAGCAATGTTTGGATTTCTATTGATGATTTTTTGGGCCAATAATTTGGTCACCAATGCCTTGTTGATAGCATTTGTTTTAGGAATGGTTGTTTTATCTCGTATTCGCTTATCATTTTTTATTAATGGTTTGAAACCGATGATAGGAATTATTCTATTTACAACTTTCTTTCAGGTTTTCTTTACACCTGGAGCGACACTTTTATGGGAATTTTGGATTTTTAAATTATCAGTTGAGGGTTTGCAACAGGCGGCGATTATTTTTGTTCGCTTTGTTTTGATTATTTTCTTCTCGACCTTATTGACCTTGACGACGACACCGCTCAGTTTGGCTGATGGTATTGAATCAGGTCTTGCACCTTTGAAGAAATTTAAAGTTCCTGTGCATGAAATTGGTTTGATGTTGTCCATGAGCTTGCGTTTTGTACCGACCTTGATGGATGATACCACTCGGATTATGAATGCTCAGAGAGCTCGTGGAGTGGACTTTAATGAGGGAAATCTTATTCAGAAGGTAAGGTCAGTTATTCCTATTTTGATTCCGTTATTCGCATCAAGTTTTAAGAGGGCAGATGCTCTTGCAACGGCGATGGAGGCGCGTGGGTATCAAGGCGGAGATGGGAGAACCAAGTATCGGATTTTGGAATGGAAGTTAGCAGATACGTTAGCAATTTTAGTTATGTTAGCTTTAGCTGGACTCTTATTTATATTGAAAAAATGAGTAAAAAACGCTAGAAATAGCGTTTTTATTGTCTAATCTCAATTTGTCTGTAATATTTGTAACAATTTCACAAAGTCTAAGTAATAGTTAGAGGGTATGATAGACACATGACAGAAAGGAATGTGACTATTATGAACATTACATTAAAGAAAAACTTAAAAACAACTATTGCTGGTTTGGTAGCGGGAATCTCCCTTTTGACTGCGGGTGTAGTCAGTGCAGAAACCTATACTGTAAAGTCTGGTGATACCCTGTCTGAAATTGCTGAAACACACAATACTACTGTTGAAAAATTAGCAGAGCAGAATAAGATTACCAACTTAGATTTTATCCATGTCGGTCAAGTTATCGAATTGGGTGATGTGACAGTGAAGGCAGTAGAGAGTTCAGTTGAACAAACTCAATCAACAACATCATCAACTTCTACTGCAACAACTAGCACCTATTCTTCAAATTTGAGTGCTGAAGATGCAGCAGCAAAAGAATGGATTGCAATGAAGGAATCAAGCGGTAGCTATGATGCCCGTAACGGTATCTACATTGGTCGTTACCAGTTGACAAATACTTACTTGAATGGTGATTACTTACCAGAAAACCAAGAGCGTGTAGCAGATGCTTATGTTGCTAGTCGCTATGGTTCATGGTCTGCAGCCAAGGCTTTCTGGTTGGCAAATGGTTGGTACTAAGATAAATTAGAAGAAGTCTAGCACGATGCTAGACTTTTTCTGTCTCACGAATGTATTTCGCAACTGCTTTTTCGTTCAGTAGTAGCCTCTAGCTCAAAACTTTTGATTTCCACGCTGTATGGACATAGGTGATGGAAAATATCAATTAAGTTCCTTCTAATGTTTTAGTAAATGGATTTCCTGCGGTACTTAGGGGTGACATACATTTGGTATGTGATAAACTGTAACGGTTTTAGCCATGCTAAACTAGTCCACTGGACTAGTTTACTCCTCCTTTATTTAACTTGACAAATTAGATTATAACAGGAAAAGAAAGGGAAGCTCAAAGCCTTGCCAGCCACAAGCATAGGTGATGGTCTTCTTGTTTTTCTCTATGAGAAAACTAGCTCGAAGTCATAATAAGAAAAGGACCGTTAAGGTCCTTTTTGGTTTACACTATTGTCAATCTTCTCCAAAAATTTCTTGAGCAAGGCGACGACCCGTCGGTGTAGCTGCAAGGCCACCTTCAGCAGTTTCACGGAAGGCAGTTGGGAGGGCTGAACCAACTTGGTACATGGCATTGACAACTTCGTCAACGGGGATTTTGGATTCGATACCTGCTAGTGCCATATCGGCAGCAACCAAGGCGTAGCTTGCTCCCATTGCATTACGTTTGACACAAGGGACTTCTACCAGACCAGCGACGGGATCGCAAATCAGACCCAGCATATTTTTGATGACAAAGCAGATGGCTTGGCTGGCTTGGTAGGGAGTTCCACCTGCTGCAAGAGTTAATGCTGCGGCAGACATAGCAGAGGCAGATCCGACTTCTGCCTGACACCCTCCTTCTGCACCTGAGATGGAGGCGTTGTTGGCGATAACTAGTCCAAAGGCTCCAGCTGTAAATAGGAAGTCAAGTTGCTGTTCTTCTGTCAAATTGAACTTTTCAATAGCAACTCCTAGCACAGCTGGTAGACAGCCTGCAGATCCTGCTGTCGGAGTGGCACAGACTAAGCCCATTTTGGCATTCAACTCATTAACGGCCATGGCATTTCTTGCGGCGGATAGGACAGCGGAATCTGACAAGGTTTTACCAGATTTCATATAGGCATCTAACTTGGCAGCATCACCCCCTGTTAAACCAGATACGGATTTGCTTTCAGTAAGTCCATCTACGATGGAGTCTTTCATAACTGTCAAGTTTCTTGACATAATTGTCAATATTTCTTCGCGGCTGCGACCGGTCAATTCAATTTCAGTAGCAATCATGAGTTCAGCTACATTACCAGAAAAGTTGTCTGCTTGCTGAACTAATTCTTCGATAGTATAAAACATGTCTTTCTCTTTCTAGTTGAAGAAGGTTACATTGTGCAGGTGTGGAATTTTTTCAATTTCTGCAATAGAATTTTCACATTGGCGAGCATCCACTTCGATAATCATAATGGCTTTTTCGCCAGCTTTTTCACGTGTCACGTTCATTTGGGCGATATTGATGTCATACTTAGAAAGGACATCGGTCACTTTCGCAATCATACCAGGGACATCTTGGTGAACAATAATAATAGTTGGCGTATTCATATTGAGATTGACAGAAAAACCGTTGAGCTCTGTTACTTGAATGTTTCCCCCACCTATGGAAACGCCTGTGGCTGAGATGGATTTTTTATCGTTTTTTATGATGATTCTGGTGGTATTGGGATGTGGGGTATTGCTGTCCTTGTTGACACGCCAGTAAACCTTAATGCCTCGTTCTCTTGCAATATCAAGAGAGTCAGGAATGCGGGGATCATCCGTATCCATGCCCAGAATACCTGCTACCAAGGCTACATCCGTACCGTGACCACGATAGGTCTTGGCAAAGGAATTGTAGAGTTGAAATTCCACCTCTGTTGGCTCATCGCCGAAGATGGAAGACACAATTTTTCCAATGCGGACCGCACCAGCTGTGTGACTAGAAGATGGACCAATCATAACAGGTCCAATAATATCAAAGACCGACTGAAATTTTAAGTTTGTCATAGTAATCCTCACGTTTTTCTTGGTACTATTATATCAAATTTTCCAGTTAGAGAATATGCCTAGATGAATGTGTTTTCTTATGTTAAAATTCTATCGCTTACTCTTTTTGTATGGTATAATACAAGTTGTTCAAAATCGTCAATCGTTTTTGGATAATCAAATTTTGGAATACGACCTTCAAATCGTTATTTCTACGAAAAGATGGGAGAAGATTATGTCAATTGACAATTCTAAAACCCGTGTTGTTGTCGGTATGAGTGGCGGTGTGGATTCATCGGTTACGGCTCTCTTGCTCAAGGAGCAGGGCTACGATGTGATCGGCATCTTCATGAAAAACTGGGACGACACGGACGAAAATGGCTTCTGTACAGCAACAGAAGACTACAAGGACGTGGCTGCAGTGGCAGACCAAATCGGCATTCCTTACTACTCTGTCAACTTTGAAAAAGAGTATTGGGACCGCGTATTTGAGTACTTTTTAGCAGAGTATCGGGCTGGCCGCACCCCCAATCCAGATGTCATGTGTAACAAGGAAATCAAGTTCAAGGCCTTCTTGGATTACGCTATGAATTTGGGGGCGGACTATGTGGCGACGGGGCACTATGCTCAGGTGTCACGCGACGAGGACGGCACCGTTCATATGCTACGTGGGGCAGACAATGGCAAGGATCAGACCTACTTCCTTAGCCAACTCTCACAGGAACAGCTGCAGAAAACCATGTTTCCGCTCGGCCATTTACAAAAGCCTCAGGTAAGGGAAATAGCAGAGCGAGCAGGCTTGGCGACCGCTAAAAAGAAAGACTCGACAGGCATCTGCTTTATCGGTGAAAAGAACTTCAAAGAATTTTTAGGACAATATTTGCCAGCCCAGCCCGGCCGGATGATGACGGTGGACGGTCGTGACATGGGAGAACATACAGGTCTTATGTACTATACCATTGGCCAGCGGGGCGGGCTTGGTATCGGAGGACAAATCGGTGGGGACAATGAGCCTTGGTTTGTTGTCGGGAAAGACCTGTCAAAAAATATCCTCTATGTCGGTCAAGGCTTCTATCATGAGTCCTTGATGTCAACTTCTTTACAGGCTAGTCAAGTACATTTTACACGTAATATGCCTGAAGAATTCACGCTAGAATGCACAGCTAAGTTCCGCTATCGTCAACCAGATAGTAAAGTAACTGTCAAGGTAAAAGGTGACAAGGCAGAAGTTATTTTTGCAGAGCCACAACGAGCAATCACACCAGGACAAGCCGTTGTTTTCTACGACGGTCAAGAGTGTCTGGGCGGTGGCATGATCGATATGGCCTACAAAGATGGGGTTGCTTGTCAGTATATTTAATCAAAAATAAAAGCTTAGCACCCTCATGCTAAGCTTTTTATCTTATCCCCAGAAAGCATCTTCGGCTTTTTGGTCGGCTGAGAAGAGCCAAACTTCCTTGATTTTGCCATCTTCCATACGGAAAAGATCGATGCCATTCATGTTTAGTTCTTCACCATCTGTTCGAGTACCGAGGAATGTTACGTTAGCGGCAACAAGAGTATCATTATCGGATACCCAGTTTGTCACTACTTTGAAAGTTCCATTTGTTTTTTCGGCGAAAGTTGCTAGATGTGCTCCGAGTACTTCCTTACCAATTTTAGCACCAGATGTTGAATGATTTCCGGGTTGATGCCAGATAATGTCATTAGCCATTGTTTCAAAAAGAGCTGCAAAATCACCAGCGATGAGAGCATTGTTATAGGCATTAAAAATTTCCAAGTTTGTTGACATTTGATGTCCTCCAATTTTTTTGATATAGTACAATTATAGCTGAAGCATTCCATTATGCAAGTAGGTACTTTTGCATTCGTTAGTATCAAAAGTGATACTATTGTGATAAATAAAGGAGAATTTTTTTGAAAAAAGTTAGTGAATATGGTATTTGCCCTTTTGCAACAACACAAAAAGTTTTGACTGGTAAGTGGGGATTGGTGATTATCTACCAACTCAGTACAGGAACGAAACGCTTCAATGAATTACAGCGACTGATTCCAGGTATTACTCAAACCATGTTAACAAGGCACCTTAGACAATTGGAGGAGGATCGCATTATTAGTCGCACGGTCTATGCAGAAGTCCCCCCTCGTGTAGAGTATAGCTTGACTGAGATGGGCGAAAAATTTCGTTCGGTACTGGATGCTGTTGAGGCTTGGGGCTTAGAATATATTGAAACGTTAGCGTAACACTAGATTTGAAATTCTACAAATCTTTTGATAGAATAAGAGTAACAATTATCATGATGGTCAAAGCTCATGGGAATTGTAGGCTTTTTTGTCCTGCAATTTTCGAGAGTTTTGGCTATTTTTTGCGATTGGGGAGAGAAGATGGATTTCAGAACGAGACACGACAATCAAATCTTCGGTGTTCGTGCGACGGGCTTGGTGGTACAAGATGAGAAGTTATATCTTGTTAAGTCACCGGAGGGGAACTACTATACCTTGGGTGGTGCTATTCAGCTTGGTGAAACAACCAAAGAGGCTGTGCAACGGGAAATGCAAGAAGAACTTGGAATTGATGTGGAGGTTGGACCGCTGGCTTTCATCGTTGAAAATCAGTTTAGTTTGCAGGAGAAATCCTATCATCAGATTGAATTTCTTTACCTTGTTACCCCACTGTCTGAGCCAGTTACCTATCTGGAAGAAGGGGCTTCCATTCGTCAGTGTGAGTGGGTTGCTTTTGCAGACTTGGAAAATCTCGACCTCAACCCTGCCTTTCTCAAGACGGAACTAGTTGGTTGGAAGGGACAGTTGCAGCATTTTATTAATTGGGAAAGCTAGCCTATCTAAATGAAATTTTAGAAAAGAGAAGGAAGAATGGATTTTAGGACCAGAATTGACAATCAGATTTTTGGTGTTCGGGCGACTGCATTGATTATAAAAAATGGGAAAATATTCCTCACGAAGGACTCTAAGGGGCGTTATTATACCATTGGCGGTGCGATTGCAGTCAACGAAACTGCACAAGATGCGGTTGTTCGGGAAGTCAAAGAAGAATTAGGGATTGACAGTCGTGTCAACCAACTAGCTTTTGTCGTTGAAAATCAGTTTACACACGAAGATATAGATTTTCACAACATCGAGTTTCATTTTATCGTCGATCCTATTGGAGAAATGCCTAAGGAGATGATTGAAGAAAGCTTGAAACAAGCTTGTGAATGGATTGACGTTGACAAGCTTGTCAACCTAGATGTCGTGCCAGCCTTTCTGGCTCAAGACTTGCCAAACTGGAATGGGTAAGTCAAACATATCATGAACATAAAGGAGAAATAAAAATGACACACACATTTGCAGAAAACTACGATGTCATCGTAATCGGTGCGGGGCATGCGGGTGTAGAGGCGGGATTGGCAGCTAGTCGGATGGGCTGTAAGACCCTGCTTGCGACGATTAACTTGGACATGGTGGCCTTTATGCCATGTAATCCCTCCATTGGTGGTTCTGCCAAGGGGATTGTGGTAAGGGAAATCGATGCCCTAGGTGGCGAAATGGGCCGCAACATTGACAAGACCTATATCCAGATGAAGATGCTCAATATGGGTAAGGGGCCAGCTGTTCGTGCCTTGCGGGCTCAGGCGGACAAGACAGAGTACGCAGCGGAGATGAAACGGACGGTCGAGCGTCAGGAAAATCTGACCCTACGTCAAACCATGATTGATGAGATTTTGGTAGAAGACGGCAAGGTTATCGGTGTCCGCACGGCTACCAACCAGAAATTTTCCGCCAAGGCAGTTGTGGTGACGACGGGTACAGCCTTGCGTGGCGAGATTATCATAGGGGACCTCAAGTATTCGTCAGGTCCTAACAATAGCCTAGCTTCTATCACGCTGGCGGATAATCTGAAAGAATTGGGTCTTGAAATCGGTCGTTTCAAGACAGGAACGCCACCGCGTGTCAATGCTCGCACCATTAACTACGACGAAACCGAGATTCAGCCAGGCGATGAAAAGCCAAATCACTTTTCATTCTTGTCCAAGGACGAGGATTATTTGCAGGACCAGATCCCTTGCTGGTTGACCTATACCAATGCGACCAGCCATGAGATTATCAACAGCAATCTTCACCGAGCACCTATGTTTTCAGGCATTGTCAAAGGGATTGGCCCCCGTTATTGTCCATCTATCGAGGACAAGATTGTTCGTTTTGCGGATAAGGAACGCCACCAGCTTTTCTTAGAGCCAGAAGGTCGTAATACCGATGAAATCTATGTCCAAGGGCTGTCAACCAGTCTGCCAGAAGATGTGCAGCAGGACTTGATCCACTCCATTAAAGGCTTGGAAAATGCCCAGATGATGCGGACGGGCTATGCCATTGAGTACGATATGGTTATGCCTCATCAGTTGCGGGCGACGCTGGAAACCAAGAAGATTTCAGGACTCTTTACAGCAGGTCAGACCAACGGAACATCGGGTTATGAAGAAGCGGCAGGTCAGGGAATTGTCGCTGGTATCAATGCAGCCCTCAAGGTGCAGGGCAAGCCTGAGTTGATTTTGAAACGAAGCGACGGCTACATTGGTGTTATGATTGATGACCTGGTAACCAAGGGAACGGTGGAGCCTTATCGCCTCTTGACCAGTCGGGCAGAATACCGCTTGATTCTGCGTCATGACAATGCTGATATGCGTCTGACGGAAATCGGTCGTCAGGTAGGTTTGGTGGATGATGAACGCTGGCAGGTCTTCCAGATTCACAAAAACCAATTTGACAATGAAATGAAACGCTTGGAGTCTATCAAACTCAAACCAATCAAGGAAACCAACGAAAAAGTCGTAGCTATGGGCTTCAAGCCATTGACGGATGCCCTTACCGCCAAGGAATTCATGCGTCGTCCAGATGTGACTTACGCAGATGCGGTGGCCTTTATCGGTCCAGCGGCAGAGGACTTGGATGCCAAGACCATTGAATTGATTGAAACAGAGGTTAAGTATGAGGGCTATATTGCCAAGGCCTTGGATCAGGTGGAGAAGATGAAACGTATGGAAGAAAAACGCATTCCAGCTGACATCGACTGGGATGACATTGACTCCATTGCGACCGAGGCTCGCCAGAAATTCAAGCTGATTTCACCAGAAACCATTGGTCAGGCTAGTCGGATTTCCGGTGTCAATCCAGCGGATATATCCATTCTCATGGTCTACTTGGAAGGACGCAGTCGTTCCATTTCTAAAAACAAATCAAAGGACAGTCACTAAGGCTGTTCTTTTCGCTGTATGTCAGCTATATGTCAACTACTTTAAAATCATGTGAAAAGTAGCTTTTTTACTGAATTTATGGTAGAATGGCAGGCAGAGGTTAGTGATGAAAAGATTTCGATTTTCGACAATTCACTTTGTCATGATAGGTGTCATTTTATTTGGGTTGGTGGCTCTTGTCCACCGACTTTTTCCAATTGGTGCCAGTACAGTTTTTGCGCTACTCATCAGCCTATTGGTGTTGATTGCGCTGTTTATTTATCAAAAACATTCTTATGAATTTAGTGAGCTAGAACAGATTGAATATCTCAATAATCAGGCCAATTCTGGTTTGATGATGCTCTTGGATAAAATGCCAGTGGGAGTTATCAAAGTTCGACCAGATAGTAATCAGGTAGAATGGTTTAATCCCTTTGCTGAGCTGATTTTTGCTCAAGAAAATGGTGAGTTTGATCAAAAAAAACTACGTGAAATTATTGACGTTGGTCTGGATGAGGAGCGAATTTATGCGAACTTTTCAGGCAAGAGATACGCTGTTAACGTTGATTTTGATCAAGGGTTATTTTACTTTTTTGATGCGTCAACAGAGTATTCGGCGACAAATAGTTTGATCGGAAGCCGTCCTGTTATAGGGATTATTTCAGTTGATAACTATGATGAGCTTGAGGATGCTGTAACGGATTCTCAAATCAGCCAAGTCAATTCCTTCTTGGCTCAATTTGTTTCGGAATTTTGCCATGATTACGGTATCTACTACCGACGCGGCACAATGGATCGATTCTATTTCTTTACAGATTATGCTGTGTTGGAAAAATTGATAGAGAATAAGTTTTCAGTTATTGATAAGTTCCGCGAGGAGGCTAAAAAGTTAGATTTAGGTTTGACTTTGAGTATGGGATTGGCGTATGGTAATGAAAATCATCACCAAATCGGACAGGTTGCGCTCCAAAATCTCAATATGGCTGAGGTTCGTGGTGGAGACCAGGTTGTGGTCAAGGAAAATGATGAGAGTAAACAGCCACTTTTCTTTGGCGGTGGCTCGGCTTCTTCCGTTAAACGAACACGTACGCGGACTCGTGCTATGATGACTGCTGTATCAGATAAACTCAAATCGGTTGATGCTGTTTTTGTGGTGGGACATCGTAATTTAGATATGGACGCGCTTGGATCCGCGGTCGGTATGCAGTACTTTGCTCAAAATATTATGAACAATGCCTATACGGTGTATAATCCAGATGAAATGGCACCAGATATTGCACGTGCTATCAAGAAGTTGAGTGATGAAAATTGTTCTAATTTGCTAACGGTTGAGGAAGCCATGAAGATGGTCACTTTCCAGTCGTTGTTAATCATGGTAGATCATTCAAAGATTGGCTTGACTTTGGATAAGGATTTCTATGAACAATTTACCCAGGTTGTGGTGGTTGATCATCATCGTCGCGATACAGATTTCCCAAATAATGCAGTTTTGACTTATATAGAGAGTGGTGCTAGTTCTGCGAGTGAGTTAGTAACGGAATTAATTCAGTTCCAGAATGACAAACACCATAAGCTTAATCGCATTCAATCTAGTTTATTGATGGCTGGGATTATGCTTGATACAAAAAATTTCACATCTCGTGTGACCAGTCGTACTTTTGATGTGGCTAGTTACTTGCGGACTCGTGGTAGCGATAGCTTGGAAATTCAGCAGATTGCTGCGACAGATTTTGAGGAATATCGTCAAATCAATGAACTGATTTTAAGTGGGCAGAGAATTGAGTCCAATGTTGTTATTGCGTGTGCAGATGATACTAAAGAATACGATAATATTATTCCGAGCAAGGCTGCCAATACAATATTGGACATGGCAGGAATTGAGGCGGTATTCGTTGTAACAAGAAATACCAAAGGGTATGTATCTATTTCTGCAAGGAGTCATAGTAAAATCAATGTTCAACGCATTATGGAAGAAATGGGTGGAGGTGGCCACTTTAACCTAGCTGCCGCTCAGGTATATGACCAGACAATCGCAGAAGTATGTGAAAAGTTGACGGATAAAATCCGCGAAGAAATAAATGGAAATTAGGAGAACAGATATGAAAGTAATCTTTTTAGCAGATGTTAAAGGTCAAGGTAAAAAGGGTGAGATTAAGGAAGTTCCAACAGGTTACGCCCAAAATTTCTTGATCAAGAAAAATTTGGCTAAGGAAGCAACAAATCAAGCGATCAGTGCCCTTCGTGGTCAGGAAAAATCTAAGGAAAAGGCTCATGCAGAGATGATTGCAGAAGCAGAGGCTATCAAGGCTAAGCTGGCTGAGGAAGCTACTTTAGTGAAATTTGTCGAAAAAGTTGGTCCAGATGGTCGTACCTTTGGTTCTATTACCAGCAAGAAAATTGCTGAAGAATTGGACAAGCAATTTGGCATCAATATTGATAAACGCCATATTCAGCTGGATCACCCAATTCGTGCGATTGGTCTCATTGATGTACCAGTTAAAATCTATCAAGATGTAACAGGCATCATTAATTTGAGTATTAAGGAAGCTTAATTATTTATCTAGCCAGTGAGGAGGTGAGATCTTGGCAGAGTTGGATGAATTGCGGGTGCAACCGCAGGATATTCTAGCTGAACAATCGGTATTAGGAGCTATTTTCCTTGATGAAGGCAAGCTGGTCTTCGTTCGTGAATACATCGAAGCTGAAGATTTTTTCAAACATGCTCATAAGCTAATTTTTAAAGCTATGATTGCTCTTTCTGATAGAAATGAGGCAATTGATGCGACTACCATGCGGAACTATCTGGTCAACCATGGTGATTTGGAAAATATCGGTGGTTTGGCCTATTTGGCTGAAATCATTAGTTCCGTGCCGACGGCAGCCAATGCGGAATTCTATGCCAAGATTGTTGCTGAAAAGTCTAATCTCCGTAAACTGATTGCCCGTTTGACGGATGTAGTTAATCAGGCTTATGAGGGTGCGGATGGTTCAGATGACATTATTGCCAATGCTGAAAAAGCTTTGATTGATGTCAGTGAGGGAGCCAGTCGAAGTGGTTTCAAGCGGATTGATGATGTCTTGAATATCAACTTTGACAACCTTGAAACTCGTGCTAAGCAGACGTCGGATATTACAGGGATTGCAACTGGTTATCCTGCTCTTGATGCCATGACAACGGGTCTGCATGAGGAAGAGTTGATTATTCTTGCCGCTCGTCCTGCGGTTGGTAAGACGGCATTTGCTCTCAATATTGCACAAAATATCGGTACAAAACTGGGGTTGACAGTTGCCATCTTTTCTTTGGAGATGGGTGCAGAAAGCTTGGTTGACCGTATGCTCGCTTCTGAGGGAGTTATCAATTCGAGGGCTATTCGTACGGGGCATTTGACGCAGGAAGAATGGAATAAGTACATGGTGGCTCAAGCTAACCTGGCTCGGGCTAGTATCTATATTGATGATACACCAGGTATCAAGATTACAGAGATTCGTTCGCGTTCACGTAAGTTGGCTCAGGAAACGGGCAATCTGGGCTTGATCTTGATTGACTATCTTCAATTGATTACGGGAACAGGTCGTGAAAACCGACAACAAGAGGTTTCTGAGATTTCCCGTCAGCTGAAGATTTTGGCCAAGGAATTGAAAGTTCCTGTTATCGCCCTCAGTCAGTTGTCGCGTGGAGTTGAGCAACGTCAGGATAAGAGACCTGTTCTATCTGATATTCGTGAATCGGGATCTATCGAGCAGGATGCCGATATCGTTGCCTTCTTGTATCGTGATGATTACTATGAGCGCGGTGAGCAGGAAGACGGTGGCATTCCTAACAATGCGGTTGAAGTCATCATCGAGAAAAACCGTTCCGGTGCGCGTGGTACCGTGGAACTGATGTTCCAAAAAGAATACAATAAATTTGCAAGTATTTCCAAGAGAGAGGATGGATAGAGAATGAGTGATGCATTTACAGATGTTGCTAAAATGAAGCAAATCAAACAAGATATTAAAGACCATGAGGGACAAATTGTTGAATTGACCCTTGAAAATGGTCGTAAGCGTGAGAAGAATAAGCAGGGGCGTATTGTGGAGGTTTATCAGTCTCTCTTTATCGTTGAATTTGAAGATCCAAACAATACCTTTGTGGAATCTTATACTTACTCAGACATTTTGACAGAAAAGATTTTGATTCATTATTTGGATTAATCGCTATGTAAGTGTCTAGAGTTTTGGGAAAACAAAAATAAAATACCTAATTAGCCTAAGAGAGCATGAATTTGCTCTCTTTTTTGCTTGTTCAAAATGTTGAAAGGATACTTTATCTGATGTCAAACCAAATTGAAATCATAATGAATTTAGATACATTAGAAATTTTTGAAGTTATCGATCATAGTCAAGATGATTTAGAAGATATTGAAGTCGAGGAAGAAAATGTATCTATTTCGAATATACACGTTTCAGAATGTATCCAGTTAACTTTATTCGATAGCATCACTGACTCAATGTTTGTATCATCTAAGCCCTATCTATATAACTCATCATAAGGAGATGTTATGACCCAAGAAGAAATAGACAAGATGATTGAAGACTGGATAGAGAATGGCTTTCCCAGTGAATTAAAACAATTAATACCTGATGAGGAGGGAGAATATGGAAACAGGAATTTGTAGGATATGTGGCTGCACTTGGAATACGCCATGTATTGATTCTATTCATGGAGCTTGCTGGTGGATGGATATAGACAGAACTATTTGCAGTCATTGTTTCTGGAAACTGACTGAAGAAGAGCTTGTAAGTATAATATAAAACCTTTACGTGGAGAAAAGTAAAACCATTAAAATCGAAATTGAAATGGACCTTGAAGGCTACGTTACTGGTCTTGAACACGCCAAAGAAACAAAGTTAATGTCAGAGGAGCTATTACAACACAACTGAGAAAGGATACCAACATGACACAAAAAGAACTACTTGCAAGAAAATGCGTTGTCACAAATATTATGAATAGTCAAAGGGTCTCGCTCCCTAAAGCAATAGCTATTATGCAGGAATGGGAGATTTCAGGTCTCATATTCTTTACACCATCTGGACAGACAGCTTTATTGAAAACAAGATAGGAGACCCAAATGGCAGATATTACAATTGATCAAATAAGTACTCAAACATTTTACCAAATTCCTCAAATCTTTTTACCCAGTATTGAAAAAGAGTATGGTTCTGATGGAAGAGTAAAGAAGAAAATCAAGCTGACCAGCCCTTATGCTAGAAAGTTATCTAATGACGCCAAGCTGGCTTATGGAGCTTTCTATAATCGGTGTTTATTGAGTATTCGCTCATATCATCAGGGAGTTAAAGATTATGTTGACGAGAATGGTTCAGTCTTTATGGTTTATACAGTAGAGGAACTGATGGAGGTATTGGACAAAGGCAAAATGACTGTCCATAAAATCAAGAAAGAGCTTCAAGAAATTGGTCTACTACGAGAAGTCAGTCAAGGAGCCAACCGTCCCAACCGTCTCTATCTCCAGAATGTGAATGCTAACCTCCAGGAATACGAGTATTATCAGGCTAACTATCTTACCTCGGGAAGAGATAAGGGAAAGGTCACATACATCCATGTAAAAACTGTCAATCTGAATGGAGAAGTCCTCTTTGAACTTCCCAAAGCTCCGGAAGATGAGAATGGGAGTCCGAAAAATGGACGCCCAACAAACCCCGAAAAATCAACGAAAAATGGGAGTCCAGAAAATGGACGTCCAAAATCTATACCTCAGGGCGTCCATATTATGGACGGAAGTAATACTGATAATAACAATTCTGGTTTTCTAGATAATAGTTCTAGAAGAGCTGGAGCTGATACAGCTACACAAAATAAAAATAAGGAAAAATACGTAGCACCAGAATATTATTCGCTACTACAGGTGATTGCGGATAAGTACAATGATCGGTATATCTATCCTCACGGTTATACCTTAACCCATAACCAAAAAATGAGAATAGGGCAGTATCTCACAGAAGGCTTTGCGACAAGCAGAGAGGTCTTGAATATGATTGACCATATTCCTCATGACTGCGAGAAGCCCTTGGCTTATCTACTAGCTATGCTTGAAAACCTCAAAACAGAGAGACAAGCAGAAGTAAGAAGAGTCGCCCATCTGAATGCACAACGCTATTATGAGGGTGGTCAAGTATGATAAAAAAATACAACAAAAACACAAGTAAATAAAAGGAGAGTATCATGAAACAATTAACCGTCTTAAGCGCACTTGCAACCGCAGTATTATCTACCGGCCGTGAAGTGGTCCATGCAGAAGAAGTACCACAAGCAACTGAATCAAAACCAATTGTGGAAACAAGCACAAGCCAACAGGCTACAGTCACAGAAACCGACGTGGCAACCGCTAAAGCTGAACTTGATAAAGCTAACCAAACTGTAACAGCACAAGAAGAAGTTGTGAACCAAGCTCAAAAAGACGTTGACACAGCTAAAGAAACAGTCAATCAAGCTCAAACCGAGCTAGTAGAGAGTGCCGAGTTGGCAGAACAAGCTACACCAGAAAATATCTCTAAGGCAAAAGCATCGATTAAAAATGCAGAAGCTACCGTTACGGAAACTAGTCAAAACCTAGAAGACAAAAACCAAGCAGAAGCGGATAGCCAACAAGCTGTCAAAGACCAGAAGACTGTTGTATCAACTGCTCAGGTAGATGTCAATGAGAAAACACAAGCTGTCACAGAAGCAGAAAAAGATGTCAATACAGCACAAGCGATTTTAGATGGTACAGGTCAAGCGGAAGTTATTGCCAAAGCTGAACAAGCTGAAAAACAACTAACAGAAGCCAAACAAGCCCTAGTGACAGCTCAAACAGAATTAGCCACAGCCCAAAAAGCAGATGCGACTAGATTATCAACGATTGCCCAAGCTGAACAAACGGTATCGGCAGCTACACAAGATGTAGCATCTAAAACAGCTCTTGTTACTGAAGCGACTGATAAAGCAACGGAAACAGCTTCGGTTTTACAAGTGGCACAAGATGCCTTTAAGGTTACTGAGAATGATTTGAATGCGCTCAACACAATCACGCTATCGTCTGACTATATCATGGCTCTCAAAGAATATGGAAAAACATATAGCCAGCCTGCCAAAGAAAAACTTGATGCTCTCATAACAGATTTACGTAAACAAAACAGCTTCAAAGCTAATCTAAATGATAGTGAGGAGCTACTTGATACCAACAATCTTTCGGAAGAAGCACGTACTGAACTCTCTCTATTTGCATCAGATTTGATCAATCAAATTCGTCATCTAGTTGGTACAAAACCAACAGTCGTGACAAAAGGAGCTTTACAACTAGCAGATGCAACTACAGATGGTTATGTAGCTGACAATTGGTCTTGGAATGATGTTGGTCATGATGTAAAAGCAGTGAAGCAAGCGGCTGAAAAACTTGGTTTGAAAACTGGCGGTCAATATTACGAGAATATGTTTACGGTCAGTCGCCCACAACCAAAAATGACGATTTCTCAAGCTAAGGCTATGATTTATCAAGGGTTGCTTAATTTTATGGTTGGAGGTTATGAATACTTACATGCACTATCCATTGCTGGTTTGTCTAATGATGTTGTTTATTCAGGAGTTGATCTCTCCTCTCGTCAAGATGCTTCATCTGTTCATTTCCTAACTGTAGCAGATTCGCATATTCAATCCAGTTCAACGTTTGATACGACAGCGATCCAAAATCTTAAAACGAACGAGCAGATTTTAGCTACTTATCAAACAGCACAGGAAGTCTTGGCACAGGCTACAATTCAAAATAGTCAAGCACAAGCGATCAAGACACAAGCTCTTCAAAATCAAGCTGTTTCCCAAGCCACACTTACTCAAGCACAAACAGATTTAGCAACTGCACAGGCTGTTCCAGTATTAACACCACAAGCACAAGCGAAAGTATCAGCTTTGGAAGAAACTGTCCGTCTATCTAATCTTGCGAATGACAAGGCACAAGAAACTCTTGCAAATCTACAGGAAGACGTCAAAGTGAAGCAAGCGAATCTAGCTAAAGCCAAACAAATCTTAGCACAGAAACAAGCTATCCTAGACAAAGCTAAAGAACAACTGTCTATTGAACAAGAAAAGCTGGCACGATTACAATTGGACTTAGAAACAGCTCACACAAACGTAGCGGTTGCTCAAACACAGCTTTCTACCGCTCAATCAAAACTGAAGGAAGCGCAAACCTATCTCATCAAGCTAGAAGAAGCTCCTGCTCGATTAGAAGTAGCTAAAATTCGTCTTCTACAGGCTTCAAATAGCCTAAAGGCAAAAGAAGCTATCTTGACAGAAGCGCTTGAAACACTAGCAGAACTAAAACAGGAAGAAGCGAAAGCATTGAACCACTATCAAACGGTCCTATCTGCTTATCAAGCTGTCCTTGAAGCACAGCGTCAAGTAGAGTTGGCTAAACAGTATGAGACTATTATCCATGAAGGGGGTCAACCAGTCCCGGTCGTGGATGGAACAGGTCGTATTACAGGCTATGTGTCAGAAGCTCCAAAAGCACCGGCACAAACTTCCAAACCAATCACTCAGACAGTACCAACAAAAACCACACAAGCTAGTCTACCAACTACAGGAACGAAAACTTCTTCCTTGATGGTACTTGGTCTAGCTCTAGCTAGTCTCGTCTTCTTCTCACGGAAAAAGAAAGAGGGGTGAGCTACTTGTGACACATACTGCACAACGCATTAAAACCCTACGAAAACAAGCTGGATTAAGTCAACAGGAACTGGCGGACAACATAGGGGTACTACGTGAAACCATCTCAAATTGGGAAAGAGGAGCTAGTCGAACCAATGTAGAAAATATAGAGCGAGTCGCAACCTTTTTTCAAGTCCCTGTTTCTGATCTACTGGGTATACAGATTCCAGCAGATACCGTACAAAAATAACTATTTGACCGAGACGTCATAAAACTACAGCACATTGACAATCAAATACAAGGCTTGCCCTGATACAGCGTGGCTATGGATAAAAGAAAAAAGGGGGCGAGTAACGAACTAGAAAAGGATATCTAGTCCAGCCACAACACGACTAAAGCCAGTTGACGTGTCCTGCTTTAGTAAGAGTTTGCGTTTTCTCAGACTGTAAAACGTGCGCATGAAACACGGCAAAGCTCTACGGGAGCTTTCGGCATGGCTGTAAATGCAGCCTTTCATTCAATCCAAAAAAAGGAGAATTGTCATGAATGAAATAAGACCAGATAGAGAGATGACACTCTCTGATTTACGAAAGTTAGGAGGTCAAGGGAATGTAACAGCGTATCTATTGACAGGCGAGATCGTTACCCTTCGTTCAGATTGCGGCACAACGCCAAAAAGAGCGATTGTGGATGGAGAGCTAAAGATAGTAGAGGAAGTGATTCCATTTCATAAACTCTACCGACAAATTAGAACCGTTCAGCGTGATCATATACTGATTGCAAGAAGAGAACGCTATAAAAATCAATCTATCCTACGCTTGACTGGAAAAGGGTATCACCGTCCTAACTAATCAACACAAAAATTAAACACTGAGGTAACACTATGTTAAATAAAAAGAACATTCTTTCTATGCTTACACTATCAGCACTTGTCTTGTCAAATAGTGTTGTAGCTTTCGCAGATGAAACAACTCCAATTGATTCGTCTGCCCCTGTTGAGGTCACACAACCATCTACATCCACAGAACCGAGTACAGAAGTCCCAACCCCAGTTGAGCCAAGTCAACCAGTCGAACCGACCACTCCAACGGAAGAGCCAACAACCCCTGAAGAACCAACTGTACCTGTAGACCCAACGCTCCCGTCTACGGAACAACCAAAGGAGAAAATACCGACTCAGCCGACAGAACCCTCTACAAGACCAGACACACCAACTCCACCAACGGAAAAACCAAAACAGGATGTTCCACAACCGGAGACACCCGCTCCCCCTAAAACTGCAGAAGAGGCAGTGAATAACGGCGAGAGTCAAATTGGGACTATCTCGACAGAAACCAAGCAACCAGTAGAAGCAGTCACACCAGACAAGCCTATTGTGACAGACACTGGCTATACCATCATTAGTACGGATAATAGCCAGCCAATCATTCGCTATGCGGACGGATCAACTGCGACTGTTTCTGCGGAATCAATCGGCGCAGTCGTAAACAAGGATAAGACCATTAGTGTCAAAACAGTGGATGGACAGATGAAAACTCTCCCAAATACAGGGGAAGCAAACTCCCTCCTATCTCTGTTAGGTATATTCCTGTTGGGTGTAGTGGGTTACTATCGTAAAAAACAATTTAACTAGTTAAAACCAATTTTGACCGGAATGTCATTAAACTAAGAAAAAAAGAAAGCAAAGGGAATACAAAATGTATCAAAAAATAACAACAGTTAATGGGCACGGATTCTTCCGCAAGTCGAAAGCCTATGGGCTTGTATGTGGGATTGCCCTCTTTGGCGCAATGGTTACTACATCTGTTAGTGCAGAAGAAATCGTAACCGAAACAACTCCAGCAGTTGAGGTGGTTAATCCCAATCCTGCTACCAACCTTGAAACGGTCCAAGAAACTCCATCGGCTGAGAGTCTAGCGACGCAAGCAGAAGCCGGTCAGAAGACAGGTGAGCTGACAAGTCCTGTAACGTCTACTGAGCTAGACAAGGCTGTGACTGATGCCAAAGAAGCAGGAGTGACCGTTACTGAAGACAGTAAAGCAATCGTCTACGATAACCTAGACCAAGCTCAGGCAGATTTAGCTAAACAGGCAGAAGCGGTCAAAGAAGCTACTGTCAAACAAGAAGACAATACAGAAGCTATCAAGAAAGCTGAAGACTACAATGCGGAAATCGACCGCAAAAACAAGGAAGAAGCAGAGCGTATCGCTCGTGAAAATGCGGAAATCGATGCCCGAAACAAGGCAGCTCAAGAAAAGGCAGATAAAATCAATAGCGAACGCAAGACTCAGGTCATTGAAAATGAAAAAGCTCGTCAAGAAGCCATGGATTATAACAAGGCAGAAGTAGAGCGAGTAGAACGTGAATACAAAGAAGCTCTAGCGGAGTGGGAGAAGACAAAAGCGACTACTGGTGTCAATGACCCAGACTATATCAAAGCTAAGGCTGAATACGATCAAGCAAAAGCATTGTACGATATTCAACTAGCTAACTATATCAAAGAGAAAGCTAAATATGAAGCTGAATTAGCTGAGATGCAAGCTAAAACAAAAGAAGAAGGTCATCTTAGTGAAGCGGTGGGTCAGAGTCTTATTTATCGTTCTGAGCCAAATGTAACAATCGGAAGTATCGATGGTGTTACAAAGTTTGTAAACCCTGAAAAACGTAAAGAAGTTAGTAATGCAAATCGTAATCTTGTTCACACGGTATCTAGTTACTCGGAAGGAGATTATGTAGGCACTGTAGATTATTCAAATGGAACAACATTTCTTCTTGCAGTTGGGCAGACCGCAACGGTAACGTATGTAGGGGATTTTTCTGGAACAGCTAACGGAGAAAAGATTACAAAGGTTGTTGCTCGCTATACAGCTGTTGCATCAGAAAAAGGAGCATCAATTGTGACTGTCTCTAAAGATCCGACTGAAACAGTCATCTTTGGTTCAGATGCAACACAAGGATTTGTAGGTGTCGGTGATGAACTCCATATTGAAAAAACATTTTATACTGCTTCTGGCAAGGTAGTTGCGACTAAAGAGAATCCGATTATTTTCTCTATTTCATCCATGAATTCCTTGGGAGAAGATAGTTATTTTGAGTATGTCAAGGACTTAAGTGCAAATATGCGTTTTGTTCCGATTACTGGCAGTCAAGTCCAAAACCATAATGGTTATATTTATGCTAGTACATCTATTGATACGATTGCTCCATATAGTGGTCACGATAGTATTGATTCACCTGTACGCTACTATGGTTCAGGTGCTATTGTTTCGGAAAGTGGAGATACATTTGGTTTGACAGTTGGAGCATCTAAGCATCAAACAGGTCATTGGTTCGCAATGAATACAAATGTTGCTGCTTCAATTTTGGAGAAAAAAGATATTCCAGAACCTGAAAAGCCAACTCCACCAGAACCAAAACCGGATGATACTCCAAAACCAGAGCCAGGTACACCAAACACCAAAGAAGTACCACCGCTTGAAAAGTTTATCCCAGTGACGGTGACGCCTGAGCCACCTAGGAAACCAAACTTCTTGCCTCATATTCCTGTACCTGAGAAAGAAACCTATGAAGCAGCTGTCCATCCTGTTATTGTGAAACAAACTCCAGCCAATATCAAAGCTGTAGTGAATGAAGATGGTGTGGATGTGAATGGTAAACTTGTTCCAAAAGGCTCAACCCAAACATGGGTGCTGACAAACAGTCCACTAGTCGCAGGTCGTGAGGTTGTTACTAGCTATACTATGCTTGATCCATTGCCAGCAGGCTTTGAGATTGACCGTGAGGCTACAGCAATAAAAAATACTGCATGGACTGTCAACTATGATGAAAACGGTAAAACAACACTATCAGCTACACAAGCAACACTTGACTACCTTAATGCTAATCGTAACCAAGATGTAGTGGTTCCTGTTGCTTACTTTGTCGGTCGTCCAATCAATGATGGCGGTACATACAAGAACACCTTTACAACCTTAATCGCTACTCCTAAAGGCGAATACAAGGTTGTTTCAAATATTCCTGTTATCTACACGCCAGGAAACGACCCAGAAACACCACGTCCACCACACACACCTGGAGGAGAAAATCCAACTCCAGATGACAACCTCATCAAACCGAAGAAAGATGTGGTCGATGAGAAAGGAAACTCTATCAACGGTCAATCTGTCCTACCTAATACAATCCTAAACTATGTGGCAGAACAAGATTTTGACCAATACAAGGGTATTGTGGCTTCTCAAAATGCGATTGGAAAAGGCTTCTTGTACGTAGATGATTACCTAGATGAAGCGATTGACGGTACTTCCTTAGTGGTCAACTCTATCACAGCCGCTAACGGAGATGATGTCCGTGAACTGTTTGATATGATTCACGTTCTTTCGAAAGACAGCCTAGATGAAAAACTCCAAGCTCTTATCCAAGACTCAGGTATTAGCCCAGTAGGTGAGTTCTATCTCTGGGTGGCTAAAGACCCAGAAGCCTTTTACAAGGCCTATGTCCAACAAGGCTTGGATATTACCCGCAACTTGTCATTCAAGATTAAACAAGACTTTGTAGGTACAATTACCAACCAAACGCACCAGGTAGATTTTGGCAATGGCTACTACGGTAACATCGTCACAAACGAAGTACCACAACTCGTCGTCCATAAGGATGTGCTGGATAAGGATGGTAAGTCTATTAATAATGGTACTGTCCAAATTGGTGACCTTGTGACTTACAAGCTAGAAGGTTGGGTGATTCCAGCAGGACGTGGCTACGATATTAAAGAGTATCGCTTTGTGGACCTTCTCCAACACAGCCACGATGATTACCAATCGGTTGTGATTGAAGCTAAGGTAGACTTTACGCTACCAGATGGAACAATTATCAAGAAAGGTGATGACTTATCATCATATACAGAAACAGTCTACAATGCCCAAACAGGCAAATTTGAGACTCGTTTCAAGGAAGCGTTCTTGGCGCAAATTACACGTGATCAGGCATTTGGTGCGGATGGCTATATCACAGTGAAACGGATTGCCTCAGGCGAGGTTGTCAATGAGTATACGCTCTATGTCAACGGGAACCCTGTTATCTCAAACAAGGTTGTGACGAACACACCTGAGCCACCAAAACCAGAAACTCCAAAACCACAAGCACCGGCAAAAGTAGAGAAAGCTCAATTGCCTAACACAGGTGATGCGGCATCTTACAGCTTGTCACTTGCAGGTGTAGTAACCTTGTTTGCGAGCCTGGTTGGACTGCGTAAACGTAAAGACGAAAACAACTAGTTTTCCCTCTTGATTTATGGTATAATAAATCAAAAATGAGAGGGAGATAAGGATGAGAAAGGAACCTACTATGGAAGCACAAGTGACAAAAAATGGATATAAATACTATGTCCATAAACCACGTAAACCCATCCCAGTAACCCCTCAAGCCGTTCCTTCTGAAGCGAAATGGAAGAAGGGACTAACATGGCTAGGTGGAGCTCTATTGGTTGGTTTAAAGAACCTTCCCTACTTGATTATGCGAACAGCTGTTTTGCTTGTCACAACACCACTCATGATTCTTTTGTTTATCTTTAATTTAATCAAGAGCCTGATTGTGACAGCGATTGGTTGGTTTGTGTTTAAGGTGGTGGTATCATTTCTGATAATTGTATTTTACGCTTTTACAGGGAATGGTACAGTTCCAGTAGGTATAGAAGATAGGGTACAAGAATTCTATTTTCCTCACGGTGTTCCGATTTATTACGGGTGGGAAATAACGATTATCGTTGTCCTCGCCATCATTACAGCCCTCTCCTTAACCATTTATTCACGAGATGACCTCTAATTGGTCGCCTCACTATACGAAAGACACTAAGAAATGATACTTAGTGTCTTTTTTCATTTAAAAAAACGAAAGCGAGAAGAAACATGAATCAAATTGTTGATTTTATTAATAAAATTGGAGACATCGGTGGTGTTATTGGCCTTGGTTGGGCTGCCTGGGGCGCCTGGGACCTAGCTATTGGTATCCGCCGAGAATTAGAAGATAAGCGGGACAAAGGAGTTCAAAGCATTATTTTAGGGGCTTTGCTTGGCGCTACGTTAAAAGGTCTCTTTTCAGCCTTGGCATCTGGCCTACAAGGTATTGTTGGTTGATAAGAAAGAGAGGTAGTTGTGATGGAACAATCCACTCTTGACCAACTAACCATGAGTTTAAAAGACTACAATCCGACGGCCTATCAGCTAATGGAGATTGTTTCAGAGTCAATGGAGAAAGTAGCTATGATGCTTCTTCTCCTTTTTATGGGTTTGAACCTACTAAATTGGCACCAACAACTAAAATCCAATGGTGGGGAATTAACCCTACAGCTGTGGTTCGAGGAGATTATCAAGTACGTTATCGCAGTCTTTCTAATCCTTTACTTAGATGAATTATTCGATGCCTTAACCTGGTTATTCAATGTCATTATCAAAGTAGTAGCTAAGAAAGGGTTTACACCTTTCGGTTCTAAAGCACCGAATTATGAAGGTCTCGGAGGAATAGAAAAGTTCTTCTTTGGGAGTATATATAACTGCGTAGATTTCATCGGTCAAATCTCAACCAAACTATTAATCCTCTTGCGTTCCTTTACCCTCTATACCTATATGGGAATCGGTAAGATTGTAGTAGCTTGTTATATGATGGATGCCCTTAGACCAATCTGCCTCGGTTTTCTCAAACACTATGCGGCAGCCGCCTTACAGGGCCTTGTCCTCGTTGTTGTCATCATGCTTTATCCAGCCATTGTGACGGATGATTTGCTGACGGTGGCACGAACAGGAGCTTGGACAAGCGCACTAATGGCCATAGGAAAGGGAATTATCTACATTATCATGTTATTTGGCAGCCAACGAATGGCCAAAAGTATTATGCAGGTGAACTAGAGGAGGATAGACTATGATAAAAAAATACCTGCCGATTATAAGGCAAGTATTGATGAAGATTGCAAAAAGGATAGTAAGACTAACATTCTGGGGGCTATTTTTTTCATTACGTATGTTCTTATGTTATAGCTTATGGCACAACTTAACCAACAACCATCATTTGTCCCTTTTTGTGGGCTTTTGGCTTGCTTGTGGAACTGATTTTCTGTTTACAGAATTTTTTTAAGGTAATCTAGGAAAAAGAGTTCATTAATAAAATATAATGTCTTTTTCCACCAAGATAAACTGTCGATATCGTATTTTATGGAATACTCACAATTTTTCAAGACTTTCAAAACAAGTCTTTGGTTGTAAGTTAGTAATTGTAAAATAAAATAATACAATAAGACAATGCCAAGAATACAGATAACTAAAACGAAAAATACGATAAAAATGTCACCAATATTTTGTGTAGCTTGTGAAAGCTCATTAATGATAGCTTGTTTCTGTAGAGGGCTTACAATGTCATCTATGCTTTTTATAAAAATAGTCACAAATATATTTGTGACCAAAGCAAGCACAGTGGCTAAGATTCCACAGCTCCATTTCGCAAAATCAACATACTTTTTTAATGATTCTTCAATTTCTTTTATAAGTAATTGTCTGTCTGCTTTATCAAAATCGTTCTCTATAGTTGGTGTGAGTGAATATATTTTATATTTGGAGTACAGATAAACTCCTCGTAAAATTAGAAGGATTATACCAAAGTTTATCAGATATCGGTATCCATATTGCAATGTTTCGATAATGTTAGGAATGGAAAACACAATGGCAGTATACATGATAATTTGTGCCAGTTGAAGGGCTATTAATACTGGTGTTGATATTTGTTGTTGTATTTTTTTAAAGACAAGATGATAAGTATAGCTCATGATATGACTCCCAATTCAAATCATTTTATTTTTAATTATACCACATAAAGAAAGGAGATCTATGACACGCTTAGGAAGTGAATTTCTAAAAGCCTTAGATAACTATGAGCGCCCCATTTGGGGTTATATGACATTGAGGCAAGTTGTTTTATTATTTGGAATTATCCTCACCGTCATTCTGACTGCGGCCATGATTTGGCTCCAACTACCGAGTTTTCTCATATACAGTATTGCCCTCTTGTTTCTTGCTCCCTTTGTGATCTTTGGCAACCATATTGACGAGAAGATAAAAGACGAACTGCGCTTCTTCCTCGCCAAACAAGAACGAACCTACCAAACAGATTTCGATAGAAAGGACTATGCTGCGAATGCGTTTATTCAACCAAAAGAAAACCCAGAAACTCTCTAAAGCAGAAAGAGAGCGGGCTAAGCGTCTCAGGCGAACCATGACCGCCTCCACGCAAAATACCTTGAACTACCAATGGCTAACACCGGATGGCCTGATGACAGTAACGAGTGATACCTATTCTAAAACCTATCGTTTAGGAGATACGAGTTATATCACAGCTACGGATGATGAGCGTCTCGATGTTATCGAAACCAATGCGGACATCTTCCAGTCTCTAGATATAGACAATGATCTCCAGCTCCTGATTCTCAATCGGAGAGTCGAAACGACGAGTCTTTCTTCTCTTCGCTATGAGTTAACAGGAGATGGCTATGACGACTATCGGAAAGAATACAATGAGATGATCACGGAGCGTTTTTCGGATGATCAAAATACTTTTAAAATCGAAAAATATGTGACCATTACCACGCAAGCCAACCAAGATTATCAGGCGAAACGAATTCTAGATGATATGGCTAATGTGATAGAAAGCCAATATAGTAGTATTGGTATTTCTTTCAAAGAGATGGATGGCTTAGAGCGTCTTCTGGTCTTTCGAAAACTCTTAAGAAAAGAAGCCTTTCTCGATTTTACATACGAAGACATTGCTATCTCTGGTTTATCAACCAGGGATTTTATTGCACCCAATTATATCAAATTTGATAAGGACCATTTCCGAATAGACGATGCCTATGCTAGGGTGTTATACGTGCGGGACTATCCAACTTTCTTAAATGATAAACTGATTAAAAATATCCTGGATACAGGTATTGAATTAGCCATCAGTCTCCACGCTAAACCCTATGACACTGCGGCTGCTATGAAAAAGGTCAAAACAGTTCAATCGAGCGCAAAACGTGAATTGATCAAGAGTCAAAAAGAAGCGGCTAAAGCAGGAGTTCCTGGAGAGTTGATTGCTGGAGGCAAGGCAACGGAAACCTCTCGAGAGACAGAAAAGTGGACAGAAGAGCTTCAAGACAATGACCAGAAAATGTTTTCTGGAGTGATGATGGTCTATCTGATGGCTGATAGTCTAGAAGAATTAAACGACTACACCGAACAGGTTCAACGATCTGTCCGTAAGAATACTGTTGAATTGGATAAATGTTACCTCTATCAGGAAGAAGCCCTAAATACTATTCTGCCAATTGGTATCCCTTTTATCAATGTTAAACGTCGCTTTATGCGGGATGTGACGACTAGTAACTTAGCTACCCAAGTCCCCTTTACCAATGTGGATTTACGCTCTAGTAGCCCACGTGCGGTCTACTATGGTCAAAATCAATTGTCTAAGAACCCCATTACCCTAGACCGAAAGAAAGACCTCAATACTCCCTCGGGATGTATCTTTGGTATATCTGGTTCAGGGAAGTCGGTCTTTGCAAAAGCTGGAGAGATCATTCCGACTCTTCTACGGTATACAGAAGACCGCATTATTATTGTGGATCCTGAGGCAGAATACTTAGATATTGGTCAAGAATTTGGGGCAGAAATCATAACGGTCGCTCCAGGTTCTCCCCATCACTTTAATGTATTGGATCTTCCAGATAGAGAGAAATTGCAGGTAGAAGATAGTGACCCTATTGGACAAAAGGTCAATCTATTGTCCACCTTGTTTGAAAATATCTTGACGGAATTCTCGGATGATGATTTTTCCATGATTGACCGGGTCACCAAACAAACCTATGAGGCAGTAGATCAACCAACCTTCAAAGACTGGCAAGCCATCTTACTCCAACAACCAGAACAAGTAGCGAAGGACCTTGCCCTAAAGGTTGAACCTTATACGATGGGTTCTAATGATATTTTCTCCCATCAGACCAATGTCAATATGGACAGCCGCTTTATTATCTTTAATCTCAAGCAATTAAGTGGAAAATTAAAGCCATTTGCCTTACTGGTTATTCAGGATTATATCTGGAACCAAGTTGTTAACCATCAGGGAGAAACGACAACCTGGCTCTATTTTGACGAGCTACAGCTTTACTTCAAACACAGTCTACAAGCTACCTTCTTTACCGAATTGTATTCTAGAATCCGTAAATATGGGGCGCTACCTATAGGCATTACTCAGAACCCTGAAACAGTCCTCTCTACAGAAGAAGGAAGGAAACTAGTGGCCAACTGCGAGTTCTTAGCGCTTCTAAAACTCAAACGAACAGATTTAGAAGTCTTATCACAGATTATCCATCTAACCCCATCCTTAGAGCGCTTTGTCTTGCGACCTAAAGCTAAAGGCACAGGTTTGATTGTGGCTGGAGATACCATTGTTCCTTTTGAAAATCCTATCCCCAAACATACCAAGCTCTATCAATTAGTCGCAACGGATACCTGATGAGAAAGCAGGTGAATACGTATGTACGATAGTGATCCAAAACAGCTTAGGAAAGAAGGAAGATCAAGGGTAAAAAAACAGACTAAAGAGATGAAAGGTCAGGTGCCGAAAACAGCTCGACTAGATGCCAGATCAACCTATCAACGGGCCAAGAAAACCTATAAGCAAGCTAAGAAAGACTATCGCCTTCATAAAGGCCCGAAACCTACTGCGAGAGCTCTTTATTTTAAGAAGGAGTTAGATAAAGCGAAAGTAGATAAACAAGTCGCTAAAACCATCTATAAACGAAGTAAAAAGGCAGATAGTACCTACATTCCCAATCGGATCAAGCGCAGGGGGAAACAAGGTGCCTATATCAAAACGAGACAAGATGCGGAAAAGGTCATCCGGGACAATGACATCTTAGACGATTGGGTAAAGGGAAGACAAAACATTCGGCAGTTGCGCTATCAAAAGGCAACTAGTCAGCGAGCCCTTCATAGTGGAAAAGAGCTTGGAAAGTACACTATCAAGCAGAGCTATGCCCAGGCAAACCGTGCGTATAACTTTACCAGGGGTCGTGGGTTTACTCGAACTCCGAAAGAGTTTTCGTGGGAGTATAAGCTCTCAAAGAGAGTGAAAAACGTCAGACACCGCTTGGCTCAAACCAAGGCAGGAAAGGTCGCTAAAGGAACGACAACTGTTCTACGTGTTGCTTCTAACCCTATCCGAACGGTCTTAACCAATCCCCTAGCGATAAAATCCTACTTTATCCTCTTTCTTTTGCTTGGCGTCATTTCTCTTTTTATGGGCATTTTTGCCGGAAGTGGTCCTGTCCAACAAAATGAATTTGATCTCAATCAATCTTGGCTTCAAGTCTCTAAAAGAGATCGAGAGAAGTCCACAGACACGGTTGACTATTGGACCAATATCGACGACGTTCTCTTTTTTATGAACTACCGTTATGGTAGTGAATGGAACCCAGAAAGCCCCTGGAAAGAAGGATTAGGGGGAGATGTGAGTGCTCTTTTAGGTTTCAATCACTATTCGGATGCCTTAGATGATATTTGGAATCATCTAAACAGCGACCCTCACAATCTAAAAACTATGCTCGATTTAACCGGCTCTAGCTCTTCTTTACAGTGGGCCAAGCTAGGGAAGACTGAACAAAAGGAATACGAAGAGCTTATCAACCTATCCAAAGAAGTTGGACGCTATCCTCTTTACCAAGAATTGGCTAATCCCTTCTCTACAGAAAACGAAGACACAAGAGGACAGCCCCTTGTCATTTTAAAACGCTTTGGTTACAACTCCCCAACGGAACTGTATGATAAGACTCAGCTAAAGGCAACCGCAGGTCAAACCTTACGAGCTCCTTTAGCTGGGAAGGTGGCCATTAGTGGAAATCAGGTTCGTATTTCAACCAAGGAGGCAATCTTTACCTACGAAGCTGTCGGAGGTATCCGGGTAAAGGATCAGTCAAGTGTTACGGTTGGAGAAGAAATAGGTAAAGTTACAACTGATGGTTACCAGGAAATCCGCTATCAGAAAAGAGAAGCAGAAGCTACGACTCGAACGCCTGAAAAATGGACGGCAGTCAATCCTGGATTCTACTTTTCTTCGGTCACCTATAATCAGACGACCTCGGTCCTCACCACCTTAGAGGGAGACTTGGGACAAAAATCCCGTAGGATTCGAGATTATCTCAAACCCAAACTTCCCAACTTAACAGATAATGGCCTTTCAGCTATGCTAGGAAACTTTGCGACGGAAAGTAATATCACCGCAAAGCGGGCAGAAGGAGACTATCTCAGTCCTCCTGTGGGGGCTAGTACCAGTTCCTGGGATGACCCAGCTTGGTTAGATATGAGCGGACCTAGTATATATAACGGCTCCTACCCGAATATCCTAAAGCGAGGTCTAGGTTTAGGTCAATGGACGGATACGGCAGATGGCTCTGTACGGCATACCCTACTTCGGCAATACGCCCAACAAAAAGGCAAGAAGTGGTATGACTTAGAACTACAGCTTGACTTTATGTTGGAAGGCGATAGTCCCTACTATGTGACTATCGCCAAAGAAATCCTCACCAGTAACGAGGATGTGACCACACTCACCCAACGCTTTCTCCATCAATGGGAAGGAAATGCTGGCGATAAACTCTTAGAACGTCAACACAATGCTAAACAAATCCATGCCTTTCTAACCCAACAGATTGTTGGAGAAGGTGGTGTAGCTTCTTCTTGGAATTTCCCGGAACCCTACCGATCTCAAGTGACCATTTTTCCTAGTCAAGCAGCTCTCACAACACAGGCAGGGAGTGGTTATCCACCAGGGCAGTGTACCTGGTATAGCTACAATAGGCTTGTGGAACTAGGGTCTATCACAGACCTATCTGGAAGCTATGGCTATCTTGGAAATGGGCAAGATTGGGTCAGAAACTTAGTGGCTAAAGGCTGGTCCTATAACATGACGCCAACAAAAGGGGCAGTCGTCTCTACAGTCGGTGGATTTGACGGAACTCCTCCTCAGTATGGACATGTAGGGATTGTGGAAGCTGTTAACCCAGATGGAAGCTTTCTCGTGTCTGAGTGCAATTGGGGCGGTGTCCAGGATAAAATTCATTGGCGAGTCTGTCGTCTAGCTCCATACTATAGCTTTGCGAAACCAAAATAAAAGAAAAAAGGAAATAGACATCAAATGAAAATGATCGATACAGAAAAACTGAAACTCTTACAGCTCATTGGATTAGGTATGGCCGCAGTAACGGTTCTTGGCTTAGTTTTCTGGTTTAGTGTGGCTGGTAGCTCGAAAGCACCCACAAAGGCAGAAAAGCCACCAGTAGCCAAACAAGTCGAAGGAGGAGAGTTGACACAAGAGTATATCAAATCCTTCCTTAGTGCCTACTTTACAAAGAAGGACCTGGGAGAGAATAGAAACCGCTACCTGCCCTTTATGACAGAAGCAGCCTATACACAAGAAGTAAATACCGAAGAAGAACCAACCAATCAAACCTATAAGGGCTATGTGGTAGACACCAAACTCAAATCGGCGACCATCTACATCGATAGCGAAAATAACGATGTCCTCGCCCAGGTTTCCTATACCCAAACGCAATTACAAAAGAAAAATGATTATACCAATGCCCAGGTGGATGTGTACTCTCAAACGACGCTTCGCATCCACTATATCAAACAGGAAAATAAATACCTGGTCAATCGTATTGAACCTATCCTCATTGTGGATACCTTAACAGCTGATCAAACCGCAGCGCTACCAACCCTTAACCAACCTACCCAATCAATAGAAGGAGAAGAAACCCATGACTAAATTAGAACACTTACAAAAACAACGTAAAAAAGCAGAAGAAAAACAAGCTGACTTCCTCGCTAAAGCCAAAAAAGAGGAAGAGAAAATCAAAGAGCTAGACACCCAAATCATTCTAGCCAAGTACGAAGAACACTCAGATTATTTGGCCAAACACCACCTCACCTGGGCAGATATTAAGCGCCAGATAGAAGAAGGAAAGTTGAAAGGAGAAACAAAACATGTACCGTTTAACCAATCTGACCTTGGACACGATAACGACCTACAAGAATAAGGACTTGGTCTACCAAGCTCTGGATAGAGAAAATGCCAAGGTCAAACATCAGGAAGCTCAAAGTCTGCTTTTAGTGGAAGAATTGGATAAAAAAGGAGTCGTTCTTTTTCAAGAAGAGATTTTTCTTCCCTTTGACGGCATCGCAGATGGTCTATTTCTGAGAAAGGAAAAGGTAGAAGAGCCGACAGAAAAGCCCCTTCCGTTTTGGAAGAGGGGCACGTCGCAAAAACAAGAACCAGTCGTTTTATCACAATCTCAAAAAGAAGAAACGGTCCAAAAACGAGAATCCCTACGTCTGTTACCTTCTCTTTTACTTGGGATGTTAACGGTTAGTTTCCTTGCTTTAGGCTACACTGTGTTTCTGGTTCTAGAGCAGAAAGAAGAAATGCGCACACTCTCCCATCAAATAGAGACCGTAAAAACCATCCAAAAGGAAAGTGGACATCTGGATGCAGTCGTCCGCTATTTCCTTCCTCGTTACTATTCAGAAGCCGCAGAACTAGGGGATTTTGTCTCCTCCAAACTCCAGCTAAACCACCAACCAGGTCAACTCCAGTCCGTGATTCTGGAGAATGTCGAACAAACGGAAGACCAGCTCTATCACCTAACCTATGTTCTCTCTCTAAAAGAAGATGGGGCAAACCAACAAAAGCGCCTAGAGCTAACACTTCAAGTAGAACCTACCTCTCTCTATGGCTACTTGATTGTAGACCATCCAAAAGAGACAGCTTACCCATAGAAGGAGAATTAGATGGATCAAGAAAAAACAACCCATTCCCTAGCACTAAAAGGGAAAATAACAGTAGAAAACGTGATTGTGGCGCTCTATACGGTAGCCAAAGCATTGCATGATAACCGCCAATATAAGATGGAACATCGGACCTTCGAGGGAGATACCCGCTTCAATGACTTTATGGCAACAGCTAGTGAAAAGGATATGGAGCGCCTCCTACATAGTGAGGTCCATTTAGAAAAACTCAAGCATTATTTAGAAGAACATAAGGTTGGCTTTACTTACTATCAAAAAGAGGAAGAAACCCTCCTATTCTTTGAAACAAAAAATCGTCTCTTGGTAGAAAAAGCCTTGAAGCAGATGATTTCAGACATTACAAAAGACCCTAAAGCTACTGAAACATTCGCAAACCATATTCTTCGCAAACCCCATGAGATGACACCAGAAGAAAAAATCGCCTACTATAAGACCCATACGGTCTATACAGGCTTGACACCTGTTGTCACAAAAGACCTCGGAAAGGAAAAAGAGCGATGAATCGTAGAAGCAGTTGGAGGCTGGGCAAAAACTAGCTTCTCACATATAAAAAACGAGCAATTCCAATTAGGAGTTGCTCGTTTTCCATTTCATGCTTTATAATTATAATAACGACAAAACAACTAGAAAGGCATGAAAATGTATAAACAGTATAACACAAATCAGTTAAGTTTGGAATTAAATCTTGCTTGGGATTTACCTGCTACTCACGAGGCTCGTCTGATTAGTCAGTTTGTGGATACTATTCCTTTATCCATTCTATTGGAAGAAACTTCTCATACTGGTCGTCCAGCCTTTCATCCAGCTATGTTGCTTAAAATGACCCTGTTTGCCTATGCTCGTCAGGTATTCTCTGGTCGGAAAATCGTTCAAATGAATGAAGAAGTTATTCCTATGAAATGGCTGAGTCAGGATACCTATGTCTGTTATCGGACCATAAACAGTTTTCGGGCTAGCACACACGCCAATCAGCTCATCAAAACTGCCT